>NZ_JAMXSG010000283.1:0-7318 GCF_024124365.1 Pseudonocardia sp. McavD-2-B | reverse complement strand
GGCGCTGCCGCACGTCGTCGTGCCCGCGGCGCGGTCGCGGCTGCGCAGCCTGGTCGGGCACCTGATCGTCGACGCGGGCGGGCGCGGCCTGGACCGCCGCCTCGCCGCGGCCCGCCGCGACGGGCACCGGCTGAACCTCAACCTGCTCGGCGAGGCGGTCCTCGGCCACGACGAGGCGGACCGTCGCCTCGCCCGCACGATCGCGCTGCTGCGCCGGCCGGGCGTCGACCACGTGTCGGTGAAGGCGTCCTCGGTCGTCGCCCAGCTCGTGCCGTGGGACCTCGAGGGCAGCCGGGACCTGCTCGTGGACCGGCTGCTGCCGCTCTACCGGGCCGCCCGCGAGCACGGCGTGTTCGTGAACCTCGACATGGAGGAGTACAAGGACCTCCACCTCACCGTCGCGCTGTTCACCGCGCTGCTGGCGCGCCCGGAGTTCCACGACCTGCCCGCCGGGATCGTCCTGCAGGCCTACCTGCCCGACTCCGTCGCCGCGCTGGACGAGCTCGGGGAGTTCGCCGCCCGCCGTGCCGCCGCGGGCGGGGCGCCGATCAAGGTGCGCCTGGTCAAGGGCGCGAACCTGGCGATGGAACGGGTCGACGCCGAGCTGCACGACTGGCCGCAGGCGCCCTACGCCACCAAGGCCGAGGTCGACGCCAACTACGTTCGGCTCCTCGACCGCGGCATCGGTGGCCCGCACGCCGACGGGATGCGCCTGGGCGTCGCGTCGCACCACCTGCACCACGTCGCGCTCGCCCTGGAACTGGCCGACGCCCGCGGTGCCCGGCCCCAGCTGGACCTGGAGATGCTGCAGGGCATGGCCCCCGCGTTCGCCGACGCCGTCGCGGGCGACCTGCCGGAGTCCGGGCCGGGCTCGCAGCTGGTGCTCTACACCCCCGTCGTGCACCGCGGCGACTTCGACACCGCCGTGTCCTACCTGGTCCGGCGGCTGGAGGAGAACGCCTCGCCGGAGGGCTACCTGTACACGCTGTTCGCTCCCGGCTCGGGCGGTCCGGCGACCTACCAGGAGCGGTTCCTCGCCTCGGTGCGCGACCGCGACGCCGTCGCCGACACCCCGCGCCGCACCCAGGACCGCACCGTGTCCGCACCCGTCGGGACCGACGGCCCGCTGCCCGGGGACCCGGTGCCGGCCGGGTTCCGCGCCGAGCCCGACACCGATCCGTCACTGCCCGCGAACCGGGACTGGGCCCGTCGCGCCGCGGCGACCGCCGTCGCGCGGACCGAGGTCCCCCTCGTCACCGACCCGGCCGCGGTCGACGCCGCGGTGGAGCGCGCCCGCACCTCCGGCTGGCACGACGTCCCCGCCGCGGAACGGGCCGCGACGCTGCGCCGCGCCGCCCGCGCGCTGGCCGCCGCCCGCGGGACGCTGCTGTCGGTGATGCTGCACGAGGCGGGCAAGACCGTCGCCGAGGCCGACCCCGAGATCTCCGAGGCCGTCGACTTCGCCGCCTACTACGCCGAGCGCGCCGCCGAGCTCGACGGCGCCCCGTTCACCCCGGACCGGGTCGTGGCCGTGACCCCGCCCTGGAACTTCCCGGTCGCGATCCCGCTCGGCGGCTGCCTCGCCGCGCTCGCCGCGGGCGCCCCGGTGCTGCTCAAGCCCGCCCCGCAGGTCCGCGAGTGCGCCGAGGCCGGCGTGGCCGCGCTGCACCGCGGCGGGATCCCACGGGACGCACTGCAGCTGCTGCCCACCGACGAGGCCGACGCCGGACGCCGGCTCGTCACCCACCCCGGGATCGACCGGGTCGTGCTCACCGGCTCGTCGGAGACCGCCGCGCTGTTCCGGTCCTGGCGGCCCGACCTGAACCTCGTCGCCGAGACCAGTGGCAAGAACGCGCTGGTCGTCACCCCCGCCGCCGACCCGGACCTCGCCGTCGCCGACCTCGTGCGCTCGGCGTTCGGGCACGCCGGGCAGAAGTGCTCCGCGGCGTCGCTGGCCATCCTCGTCGGCCCCGCCGCGACCGGCTCGGCCACCGGGAGGCGGCTGCGCCGCCAGCTCGTCGACGCCGTCACCACCCTGCGCGTCGGCCCCGGCACCGACCTCGCGACGACCATGGGCCCGCTCATCGAGGCGCCCTCGGCGAAGCTGCACCGGGCGCTCACCACGCTGGAGCCGGGGGAGCGGTGGCTGGTGCGCCCGCGCCGGGTCTCGGAGACGGTGTGGACACCGGGCGTGCGGGCCTGGGTGTCGCCGGGCAGCTGGTTCCACCGCACCGAGTGCTTCGGCCCGGTGCTCGGCCTGATGGCAGCCCGCGACCTCGACGAGGCGATCGCCTGGCAGAACGACACCGGCTTCGGTCTCACCGGCGGCATCCACTCCCTGGACTCCGACGAGATCGCGCACTGGCTCGACCGCGTCGAGGTCGGCAACGCCTACGTCAACCGGCACATCACCGGCGCGATCGTGCAGCGCCAGTCCTTCGGCGGCTGGAAGGGCTCGGTGCTCGGCCCGGGTGCCAAGCCCGGCGGACCCAACTACGTCGCCCAGTTCGGTACCTGGCACGACGGCGACCTCCCCGGGCCGGGACCGACGTCCGGCCCGGCCGCGGACCGCGTCCTGGCCGCGGCGGCCGACCTCGACCCGGCCGCCCGTGACCGCCTCGCCCGCGCCGCCGCCTCCGACGCCCGCGCGTGGGGCACCGAGTTCGGGATCGAGCACGACCCGACCGGGCTGGCCGCGGAGTCCAACGTGTTCCGCTACCGGCCCGCCCCGTCGGCGACGCTGTGGTGCGGCGCCGGTGCCGCCCGCGCCGACGTCCTGCGGGTGCTGCTCGCCGCGGCCACCGCGGGGGTCCCGGTCCGGCTGCACGGGCCGGGGGTCCCGCCGGGCGAGGTCCCGGGCGGGGTGCACGGCGGCGACGGGCTCGTCCCCGTGGCGGGCGAGCGGATCCGGGCCCTGGGCACCGTGCCCGACGGTCTGCGGGCGGCCGCCGCCCAGGTGGGCGCGTCGGTCGTGGACACCCCGGTGGTGCTGGACGGACGCCGGGAGATGCCGTCCGTGCTGCGGGAGCAGGCGGTCAGCCGCACCCGGCACCGGTTCGGCCACCTCGAACGGTGAGCGATGGCGGACGCACCGTCGCCGTGGTTACGGTGCGTCCATGGTGGTGCGTGCCCGCGATGTCATGACCGAACGCGTCGTCACGATCTGGGCGGACGCACCGCTGGCCCGGGCGCAGGAGCGGATGGCGGAGTCCCGGTTCTCCGCCCTGCCCGTGGTCGACCGGCGGTTCTCCCTGGTCGGGGTGATCTCGCTGGTCGACGTGCTGCGCCACCGCGACGACCCGCACGCCGTCGTCGGCGACGCGATGACCGAGCAGGTCGTGTCGGTGCTCCCGACGACGAACGTCTCGATCGTCGCGCACCGCATGCGGGTCTACGGCGAGCTGCGGCTGGTGCCGGTCGTCGACAAGGGCATCCTGGTCGGTGTGATCACCCGCAGCGACCTGCTGCGGCACCGGCACTCCGGTGGGCGGCTGCGCCGCACCGCCCGCCGGATCGGCGGTGTCGTGCCGGTGGCGCCGCTGCCGGAGGCGATGGCGCCGCGCGGTGCGGGCCGGATCGGCGGCCGGCCGACGTCGTCGCTGCGGGTCGCGGACGTGATGACCGACGGCGGGCTGGTCGCGATCCCGCCAGAGCTGGCCCTCGACGAGACCGCCGAGGTCCTGTTGTCCTACCGGTTCACCGCGGTCCCGGTCGTCGACGACCGGGACCACCTGCTGGGCATCGTCTCCGAGGCCGACCTCATGCACGGCTCCCTCGACGGCGGCCGGCGGCTGCGGGCCCGCACCGTCTCGGAGGTGATGACCCGCGACGTCGAGGTCGTGCACCCGGCCGACCCGCTCACCGACGCCGAGGACCTGCTGTCCCGGCGCGGGTTCCGGGTCGTCCCGGTCGTCGACGACGAGGACGTGCTGGTCGGGGTGCTCAGCCGCAGCGACCTGCTGTAACCGCGCTCAGGCCCCCGCAGCGGGTGCGGCGGGTGCGGCGGGTGCACGGACCGCGTCACACTCCTGGGCGGCCTTCGCGACCAGCAGCGAGAACGCCACCGGGTCCTGCAGCGACTGCCCGGGCAGGGCACCGAAGTCCAGGTACTTCTGCAGACAGGCGAACTGGGCGGCCTGGTCGGCGGGGCTCAGCGGTGGCTCGGCGGGCGGGGCGGGCTGCGCCGACGCCGTCCCGGCGGTGACGGCGGCGAGGGCGAGTGCGACGGCGACGGAGCCTGCCGCGGTGGTGGCGGCACGCAGGGCGGTCCTCACGATGTGCTCGCTTCCTGCGCCGGGAGCCGGCGCGGTCGGGGTCCTACCGCCCTCCGCGTGGCGTCCCGGCCGAGCCGGGCGTCCGCGGTGGCACGATCCTGCGGCTCCGGCGGCGTCCGGCGCGCCCCGGCGGGCCCGGGTCGACCCGGAGGTGTGACCCCCGGTCGGGTCAGCGCACGCGGAACGGAGCGGTCAGGTCCCAGGCCTGTCGACGGCGCGCCGACTGCTCGGCATCGCCGGTGGGCTCGGGTCCCAGTGCCTGCACCGCGTCGTCGATGTCGTAGGCGGCCCGGTACCGCAGGACCGCGACAGCAGCGTCGAACCACGGTGCGGAGTCGGCGGGTGGGCCGAGCCCCAGGACCGTCGCGAACCACACCGGAGGCAGTTCGTGGCGGCCGACCATCTCCGTCAGCCGGGTCCGCAGCCGTGTCGACAGGACCCGGCCGGCGGCTGTTCCGGACGCGACCGTCCCGGCGTCGGTGGTGCGCACGGCGTCGTCGCGCTCCAGTGCCGCCCGCGCGGTGTCCGCGTGCCGGCGGACGGACCCGGCCTGCTCCGCCAGCCCGTCGAGGGCGGACCGTGCCTCCCGGTACCGCTGCGCGAGGTCCGCACGGTGGGGTCCGTCCGCCCCGTCGCCGGCGATCTCCCGACTCGCGGTGAGCGCGGCGCGGCGTACCTCGTCCCGGCGGCGGACCCAGCCGGCGTGCGCGGCGACGGCCGCGTGGTGTCGACGGCGCGTCGCGTCGGGCAGGTGCGCGGCCCGTCGCTCCCGGGCACGGCGTTCGGCGTGGGCCAGTCCGACGACGTCGGGGTCTGCGGTCAGGTCCGCCGTGGGTACCCCGTCGGCGGCGCGGAGGTGGTGTTCGAGCCAGCGGGTCCGCCGCAGCAGGTCGTCGATCCGCCGGGTGCCGTCGACGGCGGAGTCCTCGACCTCGTCGAGACGCCGGTCGAGGTCCGCGATGTGTGACCGTGCGGTGTGGTCGGCCTCCGCCACGGCGTCGCGCAGCGTGGCGATGTCGCCGTCGAGGGTGTCGAGGCGGTACTCGTGGTCGGAGGTACGGGCCTCGACGCGGTCGAGGTCGGCCTGCGACGGCGCGTCGCCCAGCTCCCGCTCGAGCCGCCCGACCTCGGCGGTCAGCCACTGCTGGTCGTCCCGGCGCGCCATCTCACGCACCTGCCCGGGTGCCCGCTGCCACGAACCCGCCGGCGGCGACCAGCAGCGCGACGACCCCGACCCCGACCGGCAGCAGGCCCCCGGGCACGAGCCCGGCGACGGGCCCGGCGAGACCCGCGGCCAGCACGACCCCGGACCACCCGGCCCGGCCACGGTGTCCCCGACCTGCCGACCGGGCATCGAGGACGAGCAGCGCGACTCCGGTCGCGAGCCCCGCGCCTGCCGCGACGAGGAGCGGAACATCCGCTCCGGCGAGGAACGCGACCGGACACACGAGCGCGCAGGCGACGATCAGCGAGCCCAGCAGCACCCGGATCCGTACCGTGTCCCGCCGGCGTTCCCGGCCCGCCGCCTCCCGCCTGTCGGCGTCGTCCAGCACCTGGTCGGTCAACGACAGGATGTGCTCCACCACGTCGGCCGAGGGGACGGAGCTCTGCGTGGCGTGGCGGGCGTGGAGCTCCCACAGCGTACGTCGGGGACCATGCGTGCCGGCACCGGCCGCCGGCTCACTCGTTCGTGTCACCCGGTCATGGTGAGCGAGACCCCCGACAGTTCCGGCCGCGTCTACCCAGAACTGACGATCAACGAGGGACGCCCGCGCCGTGGGACCCTCCCGGGGTGAGCCCCCACGACCACACCCCCGCCCGCGAGCTGCTCTGCGCCTGGTCCCGCCGGATGGTCCGCGACGGACTCGTCGTCGGCACCTCGGGGAACCTGTCGCTGCGCACCGGGGACCTGATCGCGGTCACCCCGTCCGGTGTGGACTACGAGACGATGACCGCCGCGGACGTCGTGCTCGTCGACGCGGAGGGCACGGTCGTCGACGGCACCCGGGAGCCGACCAGCGAGCTCGGGCTGCACGTGGCCGCGCAGGCCCGGCCCGGCACCGTCGCGGTGGTCCACACGCACTCCCCGGCGGCGGTCGCGCTGTCGACGCTGTCCGACCACGTCCCGGCCGTGCACTACCAGCTCGCGATGTTCGGCGACGGCGTGCGGGTGTCGGAGTACGCGCCGTTCGGCAGCCGTGAGCTGGTCGTGAACGCGCTCGCGGGGCTGGGGGAGTCCACCGCCGTCGTCCTCGGCCACCACGGCACGCTCGTGCTCGGCGACACCCTCGGCGCCGCCTACGACGGCGTCCGCCAGCTGGAGTGGCTCTGCGACGTCTGGCTGCGCGCCCGCGCCGTCGGCGAGCCGCGGCTGCTGCCCGACGCCGAGATCAGTGCGGTGCGAGGGCGGTTCGCGGCCCAGCGGTCGAAGGTGCGGGCGACGAGCCCGGTCCCCACGCCCGCTCCTCGGTGACGATCGCGGTCACCAGGTCGAACGGCGTCACGTCGAACGCCGGGTTGTAGACCGGGGTCCCGGGCAGGGTGAGCAGGGTGCCGCCGTGCTCGCGGACCTCCTCGGCCCCCCGCTGCTCGACGACGATGTCGGCCCCGGTCGGGGTGTGCGGGTCGATCGTCTCCTCCGGCGCGACCACCACGAACGGGATCCCGGACCGGGCCGCGGCGCAGGCCAGCATGTAGGTCCCGATCTTGTTCGCGACGTCGCCGTTGGCCGCGATCCGGTCGGCACCGACGAACACCGCGTCGACCAGCCCGGCCGCGATCGCCGCGGGTCCGGCCGAGTCGACGCACAGCCGGTGCGGCGCCCCGGCCGCGGCGAGCTCCCAGACGGTCAGCCGCGCGCCCTGCAGCAGCGGGCGCGTCTCGCACGCCAGCACCTCGGCCAGCGCGCCGCGCTCGTGCAGCCGCAGGACCGCCCCCAGCGCGGTGCCGCCGTCGCCGGTGGCCAGCGGGCCGGTGTTGCACACCGTCAGCGCCCGCAGCGGACGGTCCGCGCACAGCTCCTGCGCCAGGTCCGCGGCCCGGCC
>NZ_JAMXSG010000282.1:0-7410 GCF_024124365.1 Pseudonocardia sp. McavD-2-B | reverse complement strand
CGCGGTCTCCTGCACCGGACGCCGCTGCCGGCGGGCGGTCCCCGGGGCCGCCCGCCCCGGTCCGGGCACCGGGGCGCCCTACACGACGGGGGCGCCGCACACCGCGGGCACGCCGTACGGCGGCGCCGGGACCCGGACGACGGCGCAGGGGATCGGCGACCGCGTCGCCGCGTTCCGGCTCCGGCGCAGCAGGACCGACCGGATGCTCGGTGGTGTCTGCGGCGGTCTGGCCGCCGACCTGGGTGCGGACGCCGCGCTGCTGCGCATCGCGGTCCTCGTCCTGACCCTGGTCACCGGTGGCGCGGCGGCACTGGTCTACCTCGCCGCCTGGCTGATCGCACCGGCCGCCTGAGCCGGTGGGGCGGGCGGGGCTCCGGCGTCGCGGCTCACGAGGGGGAGCCGCGACACCGGAGCCCGTCGGTCCGCCCGGCCCGCCCGGCCCGTCAGCCCACCCAGCCCGTCGACACCCGGCCCGACCAGTTCGCCAGCCGCTCGGTCGGCCCCGCCTCCGGGCGGTGCTCCACGACCGGGCCGAACGGCACCGGGCCGCCACGCCGCTCGGCGGGCAGATACGCGTGGGCGGTGGCAAGCGCCGTCGTCGCCAGCTCCCGGTCGGCCTCCGGGTCCTGCCCGGTGGCGACGGCCAGGTCCCAGCCGTGCACCAGCGTCTCGTTCAGGTACACGGCCAGCGCGGCCCGCGCCGGGACCTCGCCGAACGGCAGCCGCGCGACCCGGTCGAGCAGCGTCTCGCCGTCCGGGCCGGACCAGACGGCCTGCAGCGCCGCCGCCTCGTCGACGTAGGCCGACACCGGGTCGTCGAGGACGTCGTCGCTGACCAGCGGGGCGGCCATCGGGTCGGTCCCGGCGGCGAGCGCCGCCGGTCTGCGCAGTGTCGTGACCAGGTGCGCGAGCAGGGTGCGGACGTCGAAGTCGTCGCAGGGCGTGGGGTCGGCCATCCGGTCGGCGGGCACGGCCCGGGCGAGGCCGGCGACCCAGTCGAGGGCGGCCAGGTAGGCGGGGCGGGGGTCGGTGGTGAGCGTCGGATTCGTCATGGGCGCCAGCGTGCCCGCGATACCCGACACCTCCTGTCGTGATTCCATGCCATTCTCCGGGACGTGCGCGCCGACCGGCTCCTGTCCCTCGTGCTCCTGCTGCGCCACCGCGGCCGGACCACCGCCGCCGTGCTCGCGCGTGAGCTGGAGGTCTCCGAGCGCACCGTCCTGCGCGACGTCGAGGCGCTGTCGGCCGCGGGCATCCCGGTCTACGCCGAACGCGGCAGGCACGGCGGCTTCGCACTGCTGCCCGGCTTCACCACCGACCTCACCGGCCTGACCCCGGGGGAGGCGGTCGCGCTGCTCGGCTCCGGCGCGACGTCGACGCCCGGCGCGCTCGGGCTGGGGCCGGAGTTCGCCTCGGCCATGCGCAAGATCGTCGCCGCGCTGCCGGACGCCGCCCGGGAACAGGCCACCGACGCCGCCGGACGGGTGCTGGTCCGGCGTGGTGGCTGGCTGCGCGACACCGACGACGGCGCGACCACCGACGTGCTCACCGCCGTCCAGCGCGCGGTGTTCGGCGGGGTCCGGCTCCGCATCCGCTACCGGACCGGGACCCGGCCGGGCGCGCAGCCCGGGCCCGCCGCCGAACGCGTCGTCGACCCGGTCGGGCTGGTCCAGGCGTCGGGGCGCTGGTACCTGTTGGCGCTGCGCGACGGGGACGACCGCACCTACCGGGTGTCGCGGATCGAGGAGGCCGAGCCGCTGGCCGAGCCCGCGCACCGGCCCGAGGGCGTCGACCTGGAGGAGCTGTGGTTGCGCCGCCGGGAGGACTTCCGGGCGCGGCGGCCCGGGATCCGGGTCCACCTCGTGCTGCCCGCCGACCGCCGCGACGCGCTGTCGGCCGTCACCGTGGACGAGGAGCGGACACGGGACGGGACGACCGAGGTCGTCGCCGCGTTCGGGGACCTCTTCCACGCCGGGCGGGCGCTGTGGCCGCTGCTGCCGGACGTGCGGGTGCTGGACCCGCCGGAGCTGGTGACGGCGCTGCGGGAGCGGGCCCGCGCGGCCGTCGTCGCCCTGGGGTGACGGCGGCCCCCGGACGCGCCGCGGGGGCGGCACCGGCGAACCGGTACCGCCCCCGCGGGGTGGTGCTGTGTGCCTGGTGAGGCAGGACCGATCAGAAGTCCATGCCGCCCATGCCACCGGTCGGGTCGGCGGGGGCGCCGCCGCCCTTCTCCGGCTTGTCGGCGATGACCGCCTCGGTGGTGAGGAACAGGGCCGCGATCGAGGCCGCGTTCTGCAGCGCCGAGCGGGTCACCTTGGCGGGGTCGATGATCCCGGCCTTGATGAGGTCCTTGTACTCGCCGGTGGCGGCGTCGAGGCCCTCACCGGTGGGCAGGTTGCGGACCTTCTCCGCGACGACGCCGCCCTCGAGGCCGGCGTTGACCGCGATCTGCTTGAGCGGGGCCTCCAGCGCGACCTTGACGATGTTCGCGCCGGTGGCCTCGTCACCGTCCAGGCCGAGGCCCTCGAACAGGCCGGCACCGGCCTGGATGAGCGCCACGCCGCCGCCGGCGACGATGCCCTCCTCGACGGCCGCCTTCGCGTTGCGGACGGCGTCCTCGATGCGGTGCTTGCGCTCCTTGAGCTCGACCTCGGTGGCCGCGCCGGCCTTGATGACGGCGACGCCGCCGGCCAGCTTGGCGAGGCGCTCCTGGAGCTTCTCGCGGTCGTAGTCGGAGTCGGTGCGGTCGATCTCGGCGCGGATCTGGTTGACCCGGCCGGCGATCTGGTCGGCGTCACCGGCGCCGTCGACGATGGTGGTCTCGTCCTTGGTCACGACGACCTTGCGGGCGGTGCCCAGCAGGGACAGGTCGGCGGTGTCGAGCTTGAGGCCGACCTTCTCCGAGATGACCTCGCCACCGGTCAGGATGGCCATGTCGGCCAGCATCGCCTCGCGGCGGTCACCGAAGCCCGGGGCCTTGACGGCGACGGACTTGAAGGTGCCGCGGATCTTGTTGACGACCAGGGTGGCCAGGGCCTCGCCCTCGACGTCCTCGGCGATGATGGCGAGCGGCTTGCCCGACTGCATGACCTTCTCCAGCAGCGGGAGCAGGTCCTTGACGGTCGAGATCTTGGAGGAGACGAGGAGGACGTACGGGTCCTCCAGCTCGACCTCCATGCGCTCGGCGTCGGTCACGAAGTAGGGCGAGATGTAGCCCTTGTCGAAGCGCATGCCCTCGGTGAGCTCGAGCTCGAGCCCGAAGGTCTGCGACTCCTCGACCGTGATGACGCCTTCCTTGCCGACCTTGTCCATCGCCTCGGCGATGAGCTCACCGATCTGCGGGTCGGCGGCCGAGATGGAGGCCGTGGCAGCGATCTGCTCCTTGGTCTCGATCTCCTTGGCCGACTTCAGCAGCGCCTGGGAGACAGCCTCGGTGGCCTTCTCGATGCCGCGCTTGAGCGACATCGGGTTCGCGCCGGCGGCCACGTTGCGCAGGCCCTCACGGACCAGCGCCTGGGCCAGCACGGTGGCGGTGGTGGTGCCGTCGCCCGCGATGTCGTCGGTCTTCTTGGCGACCTCCTTCACCAGCTCGGCGCCGATCTTCTCCCAGGAGTCCTCGAGCTCGATCTCCTTGGCGATCGACACACCGTCGTTGGTGATGGTCGGCGCGCCCCACTTCTTCTCGAGCACGACGTTGCGGCCCTTCGGGCCCAGCGTCACCTTGACGGCGTCGGCGAGGGTGTTCATGCCCCGCTCGAGGCCCCGACGGGCCTCCTCGTCGAACGCGATCTGCTTCGCCATGGGGGTGTTGCCCTCCGATAGAGGTGAGTCGAGTGATCGGATGCGGTGCCCGCGACGGACGCCCGGCAACCCTGCGCCGGACTCACCGACCCGACCTTGGCACTCCACGGACACGAGTGCCAGTGGATGCTGAGCCCGTTTCTAGCACTCGCCCGTGGTGAGTGCAAGCGGACCCCGCCGGGCTGCGGGCCGTCCGCGACGGCGGGCAGGATAGGGGCCATGAGCACCTGGTCGCAGGCTGGTCCGCGCAGCGTCTCCGAGCACGCCGCGGCGGTCGCGGCCCTGCTGCCGCCGACCGGGACCGAGCCGGTCGCGCTGGCCGCCGCGAGCGGCCGGGTACTGGCCGAGGACCTGACGGCGGGCGTCGCGCTGCCGCCCTTCGACAACTCCGCGATGGACGGCTACGCGGTCCGTGCGGCCGACCTCGCCGGCGCCTCGGCTGCCTCGCCGGTGGAGCTCCCGGTCGCGGCCGACATCCCGGCCGGGCGCACCGACGTCCCCGCGCTGGCGCCGGGCACGGTGGCCAGGATCATGACGGGTGCCCCCGTGCCCGAGGGCGCGGACGCGATCGTGCCGGTCGAGCAGACCGACGCCGGTCCCGGTGGCGGGCTCGACCGCGTCCGGATCCACGAGGCCCCGCAGCCGGGCGCGTTCGTCCGCCGGGCCGGTGAGGACGCCGCGTCGGGTGCCGTCGTGCTGCGGGCCGGGACGGTGCTGGCCGCGCCCCAGATCGGGCTCGCCGCCGCCGTGGGCCGGGCGGAGCTGCCGGTCCGCCGTCGCCCGCACGTGCTCGTGCTGTCCACCGGCTCGGAGCTCGTCGCCCCGGGGGGCACGCTGGAGCCCGGGCAGATCTACGAGTCCAACGGCACGATGCTGGCCGTCGCGGTCCGGGAGGCCGGCGCGACGGCCGAGCAGCTGTCCTTCGTCCCCGACGACGTCGAGCGGTTCCGCGCGGTGCTCGCGGAGAAGGTCGGCGACGGCGTGGACCTCGTCCTCACCTCCGGCGGCGTGAGCGCCGGCGCCTACGAGGTCGTCAAGGACGCCATGACCGGCCACGGCGTGGAGTTCGGCAAGGTCGCGATGCAGCCCGGCGGTCCGCAGGGCTGCGGCCGGCTCGAGCTGGGCGGGACCGGGGTCGCCACCGTCACCCTGCCCGGGAACCCGGTGAGCTCCCAGGTCTCGTTCGAGGTGTTCGTCCGGCCCGCGCTCCGGGCGGCGGCCGGGCACCCCGCGCCGGCGCGGCCGGTGGTGACCGCCCGGCTGTCCGGTGCGCTGGCCTCGCCCGCGGGGCGCCGCCAGTTCCGGCGCGGCCTGCTCGACGCCGCCGCCGGGACCGTGTCCGAGGTGGGGTCCACCGGGTCGCACCTGATCGCGGCGCTCGCCCGGGCCGACTGCCTGATCGACCTGCCCGCCGACACCACCTCCGTCGCCGACGGCGAGCAGGTCGCGGTCTGGCTGCTCGACGCCCCGTGACCCGGTGTCCGGTGGCCGCGGCCCGGCGCGCCGGGCGGTGACCCGCGGAGCCGGGCGGACCGGAACGGGCGTCCGGGTGCTGCGAGCGGGATCGCGCTGTGCGACGGGCCCACCACTCGCGCGGAAGTGCGGCTGCGCCGAAAGTGTGAGCTATGTCATCGGCCGTCGGGGCAACGATCTCACCGCGGGCGACGTCCTAGGGGGTGTCCGTTCGGCCAAAAGAGGTAGATCACGGCGGACATCCGTCGTGATCTGGACTGCCGGTCGTCGGAGAGGAATACTTTCTGGCGTGGAGGGGTAGACCCTTTACAGCACAAGACCCACCGCCCGTCGCTGGGGAGCGGACGAGCGGTTCCAAGGCCGGGGTCGTCGTCTCGGGGGACGACGGCCCCGGCCCTTTTTCTGCCCCCGACCGGCCCGCGGGGTCGCGCACCGCGTGCGGCCGGCTCCGGGCACGAACCGACGATCGTGCCACCGGTCCCGTCTCGGCGCGGGGACCCCCGGATCCTCGGCGTGTCCCGGTCGTCCCGCCGGACAGCCGTCCGCGGCGCCCGCGTAGCGTTGGTGATCCCCCACCGGAGCATCAGGAGCCGACGACCCACCATGGCCGAAGGAACCGGGACCTCCCCGACCCACATCGCCCGACTGGTCCGGGACGCGATCCCCCCGATGCACCCGGGCGGGCGTCCGATCGTCGCCGGTGTGGCGCTCGCCGCGGCGGGGGTGCGCGCCCTCACCGGCCGAGGCACCCTGCCGGGCCTGCTCGCCACCGCGGCCACCGCGCTGTTCTTCCGCGACCCCGTCCGGACCCCGCCGCTGCGCACCGACGCGGTGCTGGCCCCCGCCGACGGCGCGGTCGCCACCGTGACCGAGACGGTCCCGCCCGCCGAGCTCGACCTGCCGCGCGTCCCGCACACCCGGGTCTCGATCTTCCTGACCGTGCTGGACGTGCACGTCCAGTGGGTCCCGGTGCACGGCCGCGTCGCGCGGGTCCAGTACTCGCCCGGCACGTTCCTGTCCGCGGACCTGGACAAGGCGAGCGAGGACAACGAGCGCAACGCGATCACCGTGGTCCGCGCCGACGGCGTCGGGGTCGGGGTCGTGCAGATCGCCGGCCTGCTGGCCCGCCGGATCGTCTGCGCCCTGCGCGACGGCGACGAGGTCGCCGCGGGCGAGCGGTTCGGCCTCATCCGGTTCGGCTCGCGCGTGGACACCTACCTCCCGCCCGGGACGACCGCGCTGGTCCGCCCCGGCCAGCGGACCGTGGGCGGGGAGACCGTGCTCGGCCTGGTGGCCGGGCCGGCGGAGCGCTGAGGTCGTGGGGATGTCCCGCCCCGCCGGCGGTTATCCCGCCGGCGTGCGGCTGCTGCCGAACGCGGTCACCGTCCTCAACCTCTGTGCCGGCCTGACGGCGGTCTACTTCGCGCTCCAGTCGCGCTTCGACTTCGCGATCATCGCCGTCCTGGTGGCCGCGCTCTGCGACGCCCTCGACGGCGGCCTGGCCCGGCTGCTCGACGCCTCCAGCCGGATCGGCGCCGAGCTCGACTCGCTGGCCGACCTCGTGTCCTTCGGTGTCGCCCCCGCCCTGGTCATCTACATCTGGGCGTTCGAGGGCACCCGGGCCGGCTGGATGGTGGCCCTGGTGTTCGCGGTGTGCATGGCGCTGCGCCTGGCACGCTTCAACACCCTGATCGACGACGACAGCGCCCCGCCGTTCGCCCGGGAGTTCTTCGTCGGCGTCCCGGCTCCCGCGGCCGCGCTGACCGCGGGCATCCCGATCTACCTGTGGCTGCACTTCGGTCAGGGCTGGTGGTCGGAGCGTCCGCTGGTCGCGGTGTGGGCGCTGGTCACGGCCGGGCTCATGGTCAGCCGCATCCCGACGCTGTCGCTCAAGACGGTCCGGGTCTCCCCGCGCACCACCCGGTGGCTGCTCGTCGGGGTGGCCGCGGTCGTCGCGATCCTGATCACGATCCCGTTCCTCGGGATCGCCGTCGCCGGGTTCGTCTACCTGCTGCTCCTGCCCTGGACGGCCTACCGCTACCGCTGGCTGTCGCACCCCCCCGAGGCGTGGGACGTGCCGACCCGCCAGCGCCGCGCCGTCGCCCGCGCGGCCCGGTCCGCCCGTCGGCTCGGTCT
>NZ_JAMXSG010000281.1:0-7472 GCF_024124365.1 Pseudonocardia sp. McavD-2-B | reverse complement strand
CGCGTTCGGTGCCCCGCCGCCGGGCGGGCCGGCGCGGGCGTGGATCGGGCACACGCGGATGGAGAACCGTCCGCACGACGGCCCGTGGGCCGACTGGTTCGCCACCGACCGGGTGCTGCCCTACCTGCGGGCCGCCCGGGACCGCGGCGCCCTCGACCCGGCCGGCGCCGCCGCCGTCGACGACGTGTGCGGGCGGATCGGTGCCCTGGCCGGTCCGGACGAGCCGCCGGCCCGGCTGCACGGCGACCTCTGGTCCGGCAACGTGCTCTGGTCGGGCGACGGGGGCGGCGACGGCGCTGCGTGGCTGATCGACCCGGCCGCGCACGGCGGCCACCGCGAGTCCGACCTCGCGATGCTGGACCTGTTCGGGCTGCCGCACCTCGACGTCGTCCTCGCCGCCTACGACGAGCACTCCCCGCTCGCCGACGGGTGGCGCGAGCGGGTCCACCTGCACCAGCTGTTCCCGCTGCTGGTGCACGCCGTGCTGTTCGGGGGCGGGTACGGCGCGCAGGCCGTCGCGGCCGCGCGCCGTCTCCCCTAGTACGCCCCGTGCTCCCCGCGCAGCGGGAACCCGGCGGCCCCGCCGTCGGCGAGCTTCACACCCAGCACCTGGTGCAGCTGGATGTTGTTCAGCTCGAAGCCCAGCCGGCACGCTGCCATGTAGAGCCGCCACACCCGGGCCCGCCCGACACCGACCTCGGCGACGGCGTCGGTCCAGTTGCGCTCCAGGTTCGCGCCCCAGTCCCGCAGCGTCATGGCGTAGTGCTCGCGCAGGTTCTCCTCGTGCCGGATCTCGAAGCCGGCCTCGTTCATCGCGTCCACCAGCGCCGCGACCGGCTCCAGCTCCCCGTCGGGGAACACGTAACGGTGGATGAACGGGTCGGTGTGACGGTGGTCGGGCCGGTGCGGCTGGGTGATGCAGTGGTTCAGCATCCGCCCGCCCGGCCGGAGCTTGGCGTACATCGACGCGAAGTAGGAGTCCAGGTTGGCCTTGCCGATGTGCTCGGTCAGGCCGATCGAGGACACCGCGTCGTAGACGCCGTCGGGGACGTCGCGGTAGTCGAGGTGCCGGACCTCGGCCAGCTCGGACAGGCCCTCCCGCTCGATGGCCTCCTGCGCCCAGGCGGCCTGCTCGCGGGACAGGGTCACCCCGAGCGCGCGGACGCCGTGCTCGCGGGCGGCGTGGCGGACCATGCCGCCCCAGCCGCAGCCGACGTCGAGCAGCCGCATCCCCGGCTTCAGGTCCAGCTTGGTCGCCACCAGCTCGTACTTGGTGGCCTGTGCGGTCTCCAGCGACGCGTCGGCGTCGGGGTAGGCCGCGCAGGTGTAGGTCATCGACGGCCCGAGCACGAACTCGTAGAACCGGTTGGACACGTCGTAGTGGTGCGAGATGGCCTGCGAGTCGCGCCGCTTGGAGTGCAGCAGCCCCTTGGGGCGGGCCTCCAGGTCGGGCGGCGGCATCCGGTGCTCGCGCCAGTAGGGCAGCAGCCGGCGCGCCAGCCACAGCTGCTCCCGGCGCGGGATCGAGTGCAACGTCACCTCGGCCATCGCCCGCAGCGCGGTGTAGAGGTCCCCCTCCACGTCGAGCTCCTCGGTCACGTACGCCCGGGCCAGCCCGAGCGAGCCCGGGGCGCTCACCAGCCGGGCCAGCGCCCGGGGCGAGTTGACCCGCAACGTGACCGGGGCGTCGTCGGGCCCCGACCGCGACCCGTCGAATCCCTCCACCCGCAGCTCACGCGTGGAACCCAGGACGTGGGACAGGATCCCCGCCACCGGCTCGGTCGTCGCGGCCCGCCGTTCCAGTACTCCTGTCATCGCCGATCCCTCCCCTGTCGATCCCCGCGGTGCGCTCGTCAGCGGCCGGTGACCTTGGCGAACAGGTCGGGAGACCGACCGTCCGGGTCGTACCGCTGCTTCACCGCCCGGTAGGCCGCACCGTTGTAGTGCGACCAGAACTCGTCCTCGCCGTAGTGCACGGTCGAGTACAGCGACTTGTGCCCGCCCAGGTCGGCGACACACTCCTCGATCAGCCGGTTGTGTGCCCACCGGTCCCCCGGCTTCTCCGCCACCGAGGACCAGAAGCCGACATTGACGTAGAGCCGGCCCGGCTCCATCGGGTACAGCGGCCAGCTCCGCTCCCCGCGCAGCTGCAGCGGGCACAGCCACACCGGCTCGATCCGGATCTCCCGGTGGAAGAACTCGAGGAACTCCGGGAGCCGCTCCACCGGGATCTCCACGTCCTGCACGACCATCTCCTCGGCGGTCCCGCCGAGGGCCTCCCGGACCCGGTTCGACGCGCCGTGACGCTGGTCGAGGGCGACGAGACGGCGGTAGACGTCCGAGCGGCGCAGGCGGCGTGGCCAGAACCGGCGCACCACCGGGTGCTGCACGCCGAACGCCCGCGAGCACCAGAACCAGTCGGTGTCCCAGCGCCACAGGTAGTCGTGCACGGTGAGGTGGTCGACCGGGCGGCGCTGCAGCGACCGGTAGAACACCTCCTGACCGGTGTAGTCGGAGATCCGGGCGCCCGGCATCGGGGCGTCGACGAACTCCCCGGTGGTCAGGTACTGCTCGTCGGGGCCGAACACGACACCGTCGAGGAAGTCCACCTCGCCCGCCGCCACGAACCGCTCGATCGCCGCCGACGCGACGGAGGCGCTCGCGTACCGGTGGTGGGTGAGCTTCACGAAGGGCTTCACGGGCGCCAGCTCGACGACCAGGCGGACCGCGTAGCCGAGCGTGCCGTAGGAGTTGGGGAACGCCGCGAACAGGTCGGCATGCTCCCCGTCGGGGGTGACGTGCAGCAGCTCCCCGGCCGGGGTGAGGACGTCCATCTCGAGCACCGACTCGTGCGGCAGCCCGTCGCGGAACGACGTCGACTCGACCCCGAGCCCGGTGACCGCTCCCCCGAGGGTGATGGTCTTGAGCTGCGGGACGACCAGCGGCATGAGCCCGTGGACGAGGGTGGCGTCCACGATGGTCTCGTAGGTCGCCATCCCCTGTACCTCGGCGGTTCGCCGGTCCGGGTCCACACCGAGCACACCGTCCAGTGCGGAGGTGTCGAGGCGTCGCGCGGCGGCGCCGGTGTCGCGGTCACCGAACCGGAACAGGTTCGACGACGGCTTCCCCAGCTGGACGGCGCCGGCTCCGGCGCGCGCCCGGCGCAGGTTCTCCACCGCGGCGTCGTGCGCGGTTCGGGTGGCTGTCCCGGCGAGCATGGCGGTGACGATAGACCCATATCGTTTGCGACGCTCATGATTAACGGAGGGTCCTCCGTCACAGGACGCAACGATCTTCCCGGCGGGCGGTACCGGCACCGTCGTGATGTCATCGCGCCCGTGGCACACACCAACGAGAACCCCGCGCAGAACGTCACCTTCCCCTCCGGCGGCGACACCGCGCACGGCTACCTGGCCCTGCCCGAGTCCGGGGCCGGACCCGGCCTGATCGTCATCCAGGAGTGGTGGGGCCTGACCGACCACATCGTCGACGTGACGAACCGGTTCGCGGCCGAGGGATTCGTCGCGCTCGCCCCCGACCTGTATGGCGGGCGCACCACGCACGACTCCGACGAGGCGGGGGCGCTGATGGGTGAGCTGCCCGTCAACGGCGCCGCGACCGACCTGGCAGGGGCGGTGGAGTTCCTGCTCGGGCGCGACGACGTCACCTCCTCGGCCGTCGGCGCGGTCGGCTTCTGCATGGGCGGCGGCTTCGTGCTGGTCCTCGCCGCGCAGCAGGGCGACAAGGTCGCGGCCGCCGTGCCCTTCTACGGGGTGCTCAAGGAGGACTACCCGTCGTTCGCGAACCTGACCGCGGCTGTGCAGGGCCACTTCGGGTCCGAGGACACCATGGCCCCGCCGGACGCGGTGGAGTCCCTCGCCGACCGCATCCAGGCCGAGTCCGGCACCCGCCCGGAGTTCCTGCAGTACCCGGCCGGGCACGCGTTCTTCAACGACGAGAACCACATGGGCACCTACGACGCCGAGCAGGCCGAGATCGCGTGGACCCGCGCGACGCAGTTCCTGCGCGAGCACGTCAAGTAGCGGCTCAGCGGGAGCGCAGCAGCTCCCGGGCCACGGCGGGCAGCGTGGCGGGTCCGGTGCGCAGCCGGACCCGCTGCGCGGCCGCGGTGAGACCGACGTACTCGTCGGAGGTCAGCACGATGTCCGCCGCGGCCACGTTCGACTCCAGCTGCGCCACGCTCGACGCACCGGGGATCGCCACCGTGTTCGGGTGGTACACCACCCACGCCAGCGCGACCTGCGACGGCGTCGCGTCGTGCGCGGAGGCGACGTCGCGCAGGGCGTCGGTGAGCGGGGCCAGCGCGGCCAGGTTCTCCGGCAGCCACTCCGGCTTGCTGCGGCGCACCGCGTTGGTGGGCCGGTGGCCGGCGTCGTAGCGGCCGGTGAGCAGGCCCTGGGCGAGCGGGCTGTAGGCCATCACGATGCGGCCGTGCGCGGCGGCGTGCGGGACGAGGGCCGCGACGGGCCTGCGGCGCAGGAGGCTGAACTCGACCTGGTTGGACAGCACGGGTCCGCCGAGCGCCTCCTCCGCGGCCAGCCAGCGGTCCAGCGTGTACGACGAGACGCCGGCGTCGCGGACCAGCCCGGTCCGCTGCAGCTCGGCCATCCCACGCATCGCCGACGCGTCGCCGACCAGCGGGTGCGGCTTGTGCACCTGGTAGAGGTCGATCTCGGTCACCCCGAGCCTGGCAGCGGAGGCGGCCGCACGGTGCCGCAGCACCGGGCCCAGGGGCAGGACCGGGAAGAACTTCGTCGCGATCACGACGTCGTCGCGCCACCCGGGGCCACCGCAGGCGCGCAGCGCGTCGCCGAGGATCCGCTCGCTGCGCAGCGGGCCGTAGAGCTCCGCGGTGTCGAACACGGTGACGCCCAGCTCGCGGGCGCGGGCGACGATCCGCCCGGCCTCCAGCGCGTCGCCGTAGCCCCACTCGCTCGTGCCGAACTGCCAGGTGCCCAGGCCCATCACCGACCAGCGTCGTGGACCGGGACCGGGACCGTCGAGGTAGCGCACCTGCGCCAGTGTCCCCGACCGTCCCGGTCCCCGCCCCGCGTCCGTCCCCTCAGCGGACCGGGGCCCCCGGGCCCAGTGGGATCCCCAGTGCCCACCAGGCGAAGAACAACAGCGTCCAGACCGCCGTCATGGCGACGGCCAGGGGCAGCGTGTACGACGCGAGCGTCCCGATGCCCGCGTCCTTGCGGTAGCGCTGCAGGAACCCCAGCGCCATCACGAAGTACGGGCTCATCGGGGTGATCGCCGTCGAGCCGGAGTCGGCGATCCGGAACAGCGCCTGGGTGGTCTCCGGCGGCACCTCGACCAGCATCAGCATCGGCACGATCACCGGCGCCGCGATCGACCACATCGCCGTCCCGCTGGTGACCATCACGTTCACCACGGTGAGCACGGCCAGCACCATCAGGAACACGACCGGGATCGGGACGCCGGTGGTGCGCAGCGCGTCCGCGGCGACGACGGCGAGCACGTCCCCGACGTGGGTCCAGTCGAAGTAGGCCAGGAACTGGGCGATCGCGAAGAACAGCGCCAGCACGGGGGCCACCTGCCGGATCCCGTCGGCCATCAGCTTCGGGACGTCGGCGGCGGTGGCGATCGTCCCGACCGCGCGGCCGAAGACGATGCCGAGCAGGCCGAACAGCAGCGCGATGACCGCGCCGATGCCCTCGACCAGCGGGGACTCGACGACCGAGCCGTTCTCGCCGCGCAGCGGGGACCACTCCGGGGCCATGACCGCGGCGAGCAGGACGGCACAGCCGAGCAGGACCCAGCCGGCGCGGCGCAGGCCGGTCCGCTCGGCCGCGGACAGGCTCAGCCCGGCGACGTCGTCGTCGGGGGCGTCGGGGTCGGGGTCCAGGTCGGGCCGCTTGGCCAGGACGACCCGGGTGACAAGCGTGATCACCAGCGCGAGGACGACCGAGGAGGCGATGTTGAAGAACCAGTTGCCGACCGGGGTCACCACGACCGCCGGGTCCACGATCCGGGCCGCGGCGGTGGTGATGCCGGCGAAGATCGCGTCGTTCGGGGTGGGGACCGGGCTGGCGTCGTAGCCGGAGGCGATCGCGGTGTAGGCGACGACGATCCCGAGGATCGGCGAGCGCCCGACCGCCCGGAACGCGAGCCCGCCGAGCGGCACCAGGATCACGTACGCCGCGGCCGACGCGACGTGCGCGACGGTCCCGGCGAACGCGACCGCGAACACCACCAGCGACGCGGGCACCCGGGCGACGCCGGCGCGCATGGCCGCGGCGAGCAGCCCACTGCGCTCGGCGACCGCGACACCCATGATCACCGTGACGATGGTGGCCATCGGCGGGAACTGCGCGAAGTTGTCGATCATCGACGAGACGGCCATCGCGAGGCCGTCGCCGGAGAGCAGGTTCCGCACCGCCACGGGCTCGCCGTCGGGTGCGACGACGGCGACGCCCGCCGCCGCCAGCCCGGCGCTGACCACGGCGAGGATCGCCGACAGCACCCAGAACAGCCAGAACGGGTGTGGCAGCGCGTTCCCGACCCGTTCGACGACGGCCATCGCCCGCACGAGTCGGGGCAGCTCCCGGTCCTGGGTGGCGGCGGGGGTGCTCATCGCGGTCCCCCGAGGCCGAAGAAGTCCCCGACCAGGGCGGTGGCGCGGACCGTCTGCGTGGTGACGCCGCCGCCGGAGTAGGCGGTCGCGCCCGGCCAGGTGTGGCCGCCGCCGTCGACGGCGACGTGCCGCACCCGGGCCCCGTCCCGGCAGCCGCGCCAGGTCGCGATGGTCACGTCGGGCTCGATCCGGCGGGTCTGCCGGTGGGCCCGGCAGCCGTCGCGGGCGACCCACTCGGCGACCTTCGCCGGGATCGCGGGCAGGCCGCGGTCGGCGTCGCCGGTGTAGGGGATGGTGGCGTCGCCGGTACCGTGCACGAACAACGCCGGGACCGGCCGGCCGGGCCGGCACGGCGGTTCGCCGTCGCGGTAGTAGGCGCCCGCGACCGGGGCGATCGCGGCGATCCGGTCGGGCATCCGGCAGGCCAGGATCTCGGTGAAGCCGCCGCCGTTGGACTTGCCGGTGGCGAAGACCCGGCCGGGGTCGACGCAGAGCGTGGACTCCAGCTCGTCGAGGAGGTCACCGGTGAAGGCGACGTCGTCGACGCCCGGCGCCGAGTACGGGGCGCCCTGCCAGGAGCGCTTCCCCTCACCGCCGGGGACCCCGTCGGGGTAGGCGACGACGGCGGGCAGCCCGGACAGGCCGGAGAAGTCCTCGGTGGTGGCGCCGTCGTTGCCGCGTCCGTGGAAGACCAGGACCACCGGGGTGGGCCGGTCGGGGCGGTACCCCTCGGGCAGGTGGACGCGCACGGTGCGGGCCAGGCCACCGCTGTCCACGGTGCGGACGGCCGTGGTGCCCGGTGCCTGCGGTGGGGTGAGGCCGCAGCCGGGGCTCCGCGCTCCGGCCGGGCCGC
>NZ_JAMXSG010000280.1:0-7493 GCF_024124365.1 Pseudonocardia sp. McavD-2-B | reverse complement strand
GCGGGGAGGCCGGTCGCCTGAGCGTGGCCGCCGGGGTCAGCGCGGCGGCTCGTCGAAGTCGTCGGGCGTGGCGGTGTCGAGGAACCGGCGGAACGCCTCCAGCTCGCCGGAGCCGCTGCCCAGCCCCTCGACCACGACCGTCGACGGGTCGACCCCGGCCACGGTCAGCACCGCGTCGGCGACGACGATGTCGGCGCCGAGCAGCAGCGCCAGCACCACCGCGTCGCTGGTGCGCGAGTCGACGCGGGTGCCGTCGTCGAGGTCGAGCTCGGCGTGGAACACCGCGTCGCGCAGGGTGTGCACGCGGACCCGGACCAGGCGGCGGCCCGCGGCGCGCAGCACGGCGCCGATCAGGCGGTGGGTACCGGGGCGGGCGCTCTGCACCCCCTCCAGCGCGGCCGCCGCGGCCAGCGCCTCGGCCTCCCCCACCGCGACGACGACGATCCGCCCCGACCCGGACGTCTCCTCCAGCAGGACGACCCGGTCGGTCGTGGCCGCGTCGGTGCCGACGGCCTTCACCCGTACCTGCGGCATCTGCGCACATCCCGTCCTCGGTGTCGCACGGGGTACCCGCCGGGCGCCGGACCACACCCGCGCGGCGCGCGGAGTCCGACCTCACCGGCCGGCGCCGCGTGGACGCCGGGCGCGTGGGTACCCCGCGCGGATGACGACCCCCGACACCGCGGTGATCGACGTCGACGGCACGCTCGTCGACACCAACTACCACCACACCATCGCCTGGTCCCGCGCCCTGCGCCGGTTCGACGTCACGGTGCCGCTGTGGCGGCTGCACCGTGCGGTCGGGATGGGCGGGGACCAGCTGGTCCCCGCCGTCGCCGGTCAGGGGTTCGAGGACACCCACGGCGACGACGCCCGCGCCGCCTGGAAGGAGGAGTTCGACCCGCTGCTCGGCGAGGTCGTCGCCCTGCCCGAGGCGGCGGAACTGCTCGTCGACCTGCGCGACGGGTTCGGGATGAAGGTGGTGCTGGCCAGCTCGGGCGACCCCGAGCACGTCGAGGCCTACCTGGACCTGTTCGACGGACGCACCCTCGCCGACGCCTGCCTCACCCGGTCCGACGCGCGCCGCACCAAGCCCGACCCGGATCTGGTCAGGGCGGCGGTGCGCCGGGTCGCCGGGTCGACCGCGTTCGTCCTGGGCGACTCCGAGTGGGACGTGCGCGCCGCCGCTGCCGCCGGGCACCCCGCCTACGCGGTGCGCACCGGCGGAGCGGGTGTCGACGAGCTGACCGCGGCAGGCGCCGTCGAGGTCCTCACCGACCTCGCCGCGGTGCGGCAGGCGATCCCGCGGATCCTGCGCGGCTGACCCGGGACCGGGCTGGCAGCATCGGTGCGGGCCGTGGTCGCGTCCCGCGACGGGCAGGACGGGAGCATCGCATGTCGATCATCGCCGTCGAGGAGCACTGGACCTCCCCCGCGCTGGACGCGGCGCTGGCCGCCCTGCCGGCGCACCGTCGGGACCCGAGCACGGCCCTCAACGACATCGGCGACCACCTCGCGCAGCTGCACGACCTCGGCGCGGGCCGGCTCGCCGCGATGGACGCCCAGGGCGTCGACCTGCAGGTGCTCTCGGTCGCCCCGCCGTCGACCGGACCGCTGGACCCGGCGGACGCGGTCGCGCTGTCCCGCGAGCTCAACGACACCGCCGCCGCGGCCGTCGCCGACCACCCGCGGCGCCTGCGTGCGATGGCGACCCTGCCCACCGCGCACCCGTCGGCGGTCGCGGCCGAGCTGGAACGCGCCGCCGACCGGGGCCTGGTCGGGGCGATGGTCTACGGCCGCAGCGGCGACATCCTGCTCGACGACCCCCGCCTCGACGACCTGTTCGCCGTCGCCGCGGCACGCGCGCTGCCGGTGTTCGTGCACCCGCAGGTCCCGCCGCCCGCCGTGCGCGACGCGTCCTACTCCGGGTTCGGCGACACCACCGACCTGGCGCTCGCGACGTTCGGGTGGGGCTGGCACGTGGAGGCCGCCGTCGCGGTGCTGCGCCTGATCGCCCGCGGCACCTTCGACCGGTACCCCGGCCTGACCGTCGTACTCGGACACTGGGGCGAGCTGCTGCCCTACTGGGCCGACCGCGCGAACGGCGTCGCCCGGGTCGCCGGGCTGGAGCGCTCGGTACCCGAGTACGTGCGCGAGAACATCGTGCTCACCTGCTCGGGGATGCTCGACCCCGCGCACCTGCGGCACGCGCTGGCGGTGACGACGCCCGACCGGCTGCTGTTCTCCACCGACCACCCCTTCCAGCACCCGTCACGGGCGGAGGTCGCGGGGTTCCTCGACGGGTTCGCCGCCGCCGACCGCGACCTGTTCACCGAGGGCAACGCGCGACGGCTGTTCCGCATCGAGGGACCGGTCGGCCCGGACCGGTAGCGGCGGTGGTGTCGTCCGCCACCGGTGTGTCACGCGCCGTACGGGCCCGCGCGGGGTAGGGTGGGACCCGGATCAGATCTGCCGACCGTCCCGGGTGTTCCACGGCCGGGTCGTACGGCGGGTCCCGGACACCGTCGACGGCCTGTGGCGCTTCCCGCAGCCGGACCGCCGACCTCCGTGACTGCGATCCCCCACCGGCCGGTTCGTGGTGCGGAGGGGCCATCCGGCCCTTCGTCATGTCGAGCACGTCCGGCCGCGGCCCCCACGGGACGCGGCCACGGACCGGCGCCGCAGGACGTCGACAGGAGCAGTACGTGGCGCGAGGAGGCAGGCCCCGGACCGGGGCTCGCCAGAGCACCCCCCAGCGTCGTCGCCGCACGCGCGGCAACGACGTGATGTCGGTGCTGACCGGGGCCGCACGCGAGGTGCGGACCGCCCTGCGGACCGGCCGGGTCACCCCGGCCACCCGCACCAAGTTCCAGACGGTGGCGCTGCTGCTGCGCGACGAACGGGCCCGCGTCCGCGACCGCCACGACGACGCGAAGCGGGCCGAGACCCTGCAGCGTCTCGACGAGATCGCGAAGGCACTGGCGATGGACGCGGTCCGCGACGCGGGCCTGCTGGCGCTGCTCGCCGACGACGCCGTCGTCTCCGACTCGGCACGCGCGCTCAAGCGGGAGATGCTGCGGTCGGCCGGGATCGAGGTCGACGAGCCCGAGCCGGAACCGGAGCCCGTCGAGGTCCCGCTCGTCCCGGCGAAGCCGCAGGTCGTGCCGCAGTCCGTGGTGGCCCGGCAGATGGCCAACCCGTTCCTCGCCCCCGACTTCTCCGCCGCGCCGCCGAGCGGCCCGCGCCCGACGCCGCTGACCGGCTGGGAGCTGCTCGGCCCGCTGCTGCGCTCCTTCGAGCGCGCCGGGGCGGGTGCGCCGGCCTGCATGGAGCTGCCCGAACCCTCGACCAGTCCCGTCCCCGGCGGGCGGGAGCTGATGCCGCACCAGGCGGAGCTCGTCGCCGCCGCGGAGAACGGGCACCGCACCTTCCTGCTCGCCGACGAGCCCGGCCTGGGCAAGACCGCGCAGGCACTGCGCGCGGCGGAGGCCGCGAACGCCTATCCGCTGCTGGTCGTCGTGCCGAACGTGGTGAAGACCAACTGGGTGCGCGAGGCCGCGCTGTGGGCGCCGCGCCGGGCCGCGACCGCGATCCAGGGCAACGGCGACTCCGTCGACGGCTTCGCCGACATCGTCGTCGTCAACTACGAGGTGCTCGACCGGCACATCGGCTGGCTGGGCGACTTCGGGTTCCGCGGGATGGTCGTCGACGAGGCGCACTTCATCAAGAACCGCACCTCGCAGCGGTCCAAGCACGTCCTGGAGATCGCCGAGAAGATCCGGTCGTTCATCCCGCGGCCGCTGCTGATGGCGCTGACCGGCACCCCGCTGATCAACGACGTCGAGGACTTCCTGGCCATCTGGCAGTTCCTCGGCTGGATCGACGCGACCAAGCCGCGCGCCCAGCTGCTCGACGCGCTGACCGCGACCGGCATGACCCCGGCCGACGGGCTGTTCGAGCGCGCCGCCCGCCAGTGCGTCGTCGACATGGGCATCGTGCGCCGTCGCAAGATCGACGTCGCCGCGGACATCCCCGCCCGGCGCATCGCCGACCTGCCCGTCGAGATCGACGGCCCGACCGGCCGGTCCATCCGGGCCGCCGAGAAGGCGCTGGCCCGGCGGATGGTCGCCCGTTACACCGCCGCGCTCGCCGCCCGCCGGTCCGGCCCGACGGTCGAGGGCATCGACCACGGCCTGGTCCGCGACGTCGCGGGCTGGGAGCAGAAGGACGCCGCGGAGGCGGGCTCCGGGGACAACGTGTTCACGATGATGCGCCGCCTCGGCCGGGCCAAGGCCGGGCTGGCGGCGGACTACGCGGTGCAGATCGCGCGCAGCGCGGGCAAGGTCGTGTTCTTCGCCAAGCACGTCGACGTCATGGACGCCGCCGAGCAGACCTTCGCCAAGCAGGGCGTGCGGTACTCCTCGATCCGCGGCGACCAGACGCCGTCGGTGCGCCAGCGCAACATCGACGCGTTCGTGAACGACCCGGGCGTCGCGGTGGCGGTGTGCTCGCTGACCGCGGCGGGGGTCGGGCTGAACCTGCAGGTCGCCTCGAACATCGTGCTCGCGGAGCTGTCCTGGACCGCGGCCGAGCAGACCCAGGCGATCGACCGCAGCCACCGGATCGGACAGTCCGAACCGGTGACCGCGTGGCGGATCCTCGCCGCCCAGACGATCGACGCCCGGATCGCCGACCTGATCGACTCCAAGGCCGGCCTCGCGGCGGCGGCGCTCGACGGCGCCGACGACGTGTCCGGGTCGTCGGCCGACGTACAGCGCGAGGCCCTGGTCGCGCTGCTCACCGAGGCGCTGGAGGCCGACCTGGCGGCGTGAGCGGTCGGGTCAACTCGCCGGCGGCGTGTAGAACTGCAGGTCGTTGCCCTCGGTGTCGCGGAACGGGAAGATCCGGCCCCAGGAGTGCTCGCTGATGTCGCCCTGGACGTGGCCGCCGCGCTGCTCCAGGTCGTCGAGGGCCTGCTCGATGGACGTCTCCGGGTGGAAGCTGATCACGGCACCGCCGTGGTCGGCGGTCTCCGCGGTCTCCCGGCCGTTGAGCCCGATGGTGAGGCCGCCGGCATCGAGCTCGGTCCAGTCGTCGCTCTCCATCGTCACGGCCAGGCCGAGGACGTCCCGGTAGAACGCGGTCGCCCGCTTCATGTCGGTCACCGGCACCCAGACCGCTGCCACCTGCTTCGCCACGTCCACTCCGTTCCGCCGGTGTGCACCGACGTGTCGCTCGACACCCTGTCCCCGGAGGCCTACCCCGGGGCGGTGCGGCGAAACGACGGGCTCAGGCGGAGCCGCCGAGGTGCTCGGCGAAGTGGCGCTCCATCGCCCGGAACAGCCGGATCCGGTTCTCCGGGTTGGCGAAGCCGTGCCCCTCGTCGGTGGCCAGCAGGTACTCCACCGGCACCCCGCGCTCGCGCAGCGAGGCCACGATGTTGTCCGACTCGGCCTGCACGACCCGGGCGTCGTTGGCGCCCTGGGCGACCAGCAGCGGCGTGCGGATCCGGTCGACCATCGTGATCGGCGAGCGGGCCGCGAGGTCGGCCGCCTGCTCCGGCACGTCCGGGTCGCCCGCGTAGCGGTACCAGGCGTTGACCTGGTACGGCCGGACGAACTCGGGCAGGGTCCGCATGAAGTTGGCCAGGTCGGAGATGCCGACGTAGTCGACGGCGGCGGCGAAGCGGTCCGGGGTGACGGTCACGCCGACCAGCGCGGCGTACCCGCCGTAGGAGCCGCCGTAGATGCCGATCCGGTCCGGGTCGGCCCAGCCCTGCCCGACGGCCCAGTCGCAGGCGTCGATCAGGTCGTCGTGCATCGCGCCCGCGAGCTCACCGATCGCGGCGGTGAGGTGGCGGCGGCCGTAGCCGGTGGAGCCCCGGAAGTTGACCTGCAGCACGGCGTACCCGCGGTTCGCCAGGAACTGGACCTCGGGGTCGTAGCCCCAGGCGTCGTGCGCCCACGGCCCGCCGTGCACGACCAGGACCAGGGGCAGGCGCTCGGTGTCCTGCCGAGTCGTGCCGACGGGCAGGGTCAGGAAGCCGTGCAGCGGGAGGCCGTCGCGGGCGGTGAACGACACCGCGTCCATCGGTGCGAGGTCGGCCGGGTCGAGGTGCGGGTGACCGCGGAACAGCTCCCGGCTCTCCCCCGTGGCATGGTCGTAGAGCCGGTACACGCCCGGCTCGCGGTCGTGGGTGTACCCGGCGATCCAGAGCCGCCCGGACTCGTCGGAGGAGACCGACTCCAGTACGCCGTCGGACAGCGCGGACAGGGCCTCGAACACCGGCGCGAACTCCGGGTCGAGGATCTCCAGGTGCGGCCGGCCCCCCACGTACCGGGCGGCGACGACCTCGCCGGTGGCGCTGTCGGTGAGCAGCGTCTGCGGCAGGCCGGGGCCGAGCATCCCCAGCGTGTCCAGGCTCGTCCCGTCGACGGCGGACACCACGGTCTGCTCGCCGGTCTCCCGGTCGATCCGGACCAGCCGCAGGTCGTCGGAGTCCTGGTGGAGGCCCAGGAGCAGGCCGGTGCCGTCGGGGGTGACCATCTGCGGGTACACACCGACCGGATGCTCCGGGCCGCCGACGGTGAGCAGCAGCCGTCGCCCGCCGTCGGGGTCGACCGCGGAGAACTCGTAGTCGCCGGCCTCGGTCATGACCGAGTGGAACGCCGGGCGGCCCTCGCGGTCGGTCAGCCAGGTCTCGCGCAACCCGGGCTGGGCCAGCTCCAGGGTGGTCTCGCCGGTCGCGAGGTCGACCCGGAACATGTCGAGCGACATCGGGTCGGGGTTCATCCAGACCAGCACGGTGCCGGGGCGCTCGTGGGACGGCTCGACCCCGAACACCCGCGAGCCCGGCGCCATCGGCGTGAGGTCGACGGCGGGCTCCCCGGGGGCGTCGAGGTCGACCCGGTACAGGTGCCAGTCCTCGTTGCCGTCGGTGTCCTGCTCGTAGAGCATCCAGCGCGGGTCGCCGGTCCAGTGGTAGCGGGAGATCCCGCGGCGGGTGTCGTGGGTGACCGGGACGGCGTCGGCGTGGGTCTCGTCGACGCCCCGGACCCAGAGGTTGCGCCGTCCGCGGTGCGAGGCCAGGTAGGCGATGCGCTTCCCGTCCGGCGACAGCGACGGCCCGGCGAACTCCGGGTCGGCGAAGAAGTCCTCGAGGGTGATGCGGGTGCGGGCGGATGTCCGGGTCGTCGGTGCGTGGGTCATCGGTGCCTCCTCACGGAGCCGGGGACCGTCCCCGGTGCCTGGGCCCCATGGCACCGTCGGCCGTCGCGGCACACTCCAGCGATCGTGACCCGGGTCTCCCACCGGCACGGGGCGCGGTGGTCTCCCGGGCACGCCGGCGCGAGCCGAGCCCAGGTGGCGCTCACTGGTCCACCCTCCGGGTGTCGGTGATCGTGATTGGGTTGCCGATGCGCCCGAGGTGCCGCTGGGTCATCGCCCTGCTCGCTCGACTCGGTTGAGGTCCAGCATGAGATCTGCGGGGCCCA
>NZ_JAMXSG010000027.1:0-32420 GCF_024124365.1 Pseudonocardia sp. McavD-2-B | reverse complement strand
GTTCGCGCCGGGCCCGCCGTGCACCGCGCCGCCCGGGTGCGCCGACGCCCCGGACAGGAACAGCCGGTCGACCGGGGTGTCGGCGCGGCCCAGCCCGGGTGTCGGGCGGAACACCAGCTGCTGGTGCGGCGCGCAGGTGCCGGCGGTGATCGCGCCGTCGACGAGGTTGCCGTCGTAGTCCTGCAGGTCTGCGGGCCCGGCCACCGACCGGGCCCGGACCACACTCGTGAAACCGGGCGCGTGGTCCTCGACGACGCGCTCCATCCGGTCGGCCCAGCGCAGGACGTCGTCGCGACCCCACCCCAGCCCGCGTGGCACGTGGGTGTACGCCCACGCCGACTCGGTGCCGGGTGGGGACCGGTCGGGGTCGGCCGTGGTCATCTGGCCGAACAGCAGGAACGGTTCGCCGGGCAGCCGGCCGGCCGACAGGGCGGAGGCGTAGCGGCGCAGCCCGTCGACGTCGGCGCCGACGTGCACCGTGCCTGCCGACCGGGCGCTCAGCGCCGTCCACGGGACCGGGCGGTCCAGTGCCCAGTCGATCTTGACGGTGGAGAAGTCCCACTGGAACCGGTCGAGGTCGGCGACGAACCTCGCCGGCAGGTGCTCCTCGCCGACGAGGTCGCGGTAGAGGCGGGGTGCGTCGACGTCGGCGAGCACCGCGCGGCGGGCGAGGACCCGGCCGCCGTGGGCGTCGAGCACGCCGGTGGCCCGGCGACCCTCCACCAGTACCGAGGTCACCGGGCGGCCCACGTCGAGTCGCCCGCCGCGGGCGGTGAACCGGGCGACCAGCGCGTCTGTCAGGGCCCCGGAGCCGCCCGCGGGAACGGGGAACCCGATTCGCTGGCCGAGCATCGCGAGCAGCCATCCGTAGGCGGCGCTGGCCGCGTTGTCCGGTCCCAGGTCGGTGTGCAGGGCGTTGCCGGCCAGGAGCAGCGGTGCCGCGGTGCCGCCGAACCGCTCGGCGGCCATGCGCGCGACCGGTTGCAGCAGGGTCCGGGCCAGCCGCAACGTGTCCCCGGTCCCGAGCCGACGCCACAGCCGCGACGCGGCCCGGACCGGTGGGAACGGTCGCAACGCTGCCTCCAGCACATCGGTGCCGATCGCGTCCCACTCCGCGACCATGGCGCGCCAGGCGTCGCCGTCGCCGGGATGGTCGGTGTCGAGGGCGGCCGCGGTGTCGTCGAGGCTGCGGTGCAGCACGGCGCAGCGTCCGTCGGCCGTCGGGTGGGCGACGACCGCGGGCGCGTGCCGCCACACCAGGCCGTAGGAGGGCAGGTCCAGCTCGCGCAGTACGGGGGAGGCGGCCCCGAGCGGGTGGAAGGCACTGGCCAGGTCCGACCGGAACCCGGGCGCGGTGATCTCAGCGGTGCGGACCGCGCCGCCCGGGGCGTCGGACGCCTCGCAGAGCAGCACGTCCCACCCGGCGTCGGCGAGGAGGTTGGCGGCGACGAGGCCGTTGTGCCCCGCGCCCACGACGACGGCGTCGACGGTGTCGGTCACGAGTGCTCGCTCCCCTCTCCACGGGCGTGGGCGACGGTATGTGGGTGGTGCAGCTCGAATACCGGACGTTCGGAACGCATCGCCGGGAGCTCGGTGACGTTGTGCCGGGGCGGCGGGCAGGACGTCGCCCACTTCAGGGAGTTGCCGAACCCCCACGGGTCGTCCACGTCGACGACCCGCCCGAAGCGGTAGCTGCGGAACACGTTCCACAGGGACGGCAGGGTCGACGCCCCGAGCAGGAACGCGCCGATCGAGGACACAGTGGCCGAACAGCAAGACCGACGGCGTCCGGTAGGCCGTCGTGAGGTGCGCGGGACCCGTGTCACCGCACACCAGCAGGCTCGCCGCTGCCACCAGCGCGGCGAGTCCGACGGGGTGAGCGCGCCCGCCGAGGTCGGCCCCCGCAGGCGGCCCGGTCGCGCGGCTGACGGCTGCGGTGAGGTCACGCTCGCCCGGCCCGCGGGTCCGTCCAGCGGCTGACCAGCCCGGCCTCGTCGGGCCGCTGCAGCACGACGTCGAAGGCGGCCCCGGCGAGCTCGTCGAGTTCCAGTTCGCGGACCCGGTCCGGCCAGGACCGCCCGCAGCGCCCGCGCCCCCACGGCCCGCCATCGGGCAGCAGCGCCAGCAGGTAGTCGTGCGATGGACGAGCGCGTCCACGACCCGTGGACGCGCCACAGCAGGACCCGGCTCACGGCGTGGTCGCCGCGCGGGAGACACCGAACCGCATGGCGTAGGGGTTGAGCCCCCGCGGCAGCGGCGCGGACGGGTCGAACGACTCCGGCGGCAGCAGTACCGTGTGGTGCCCGTCGAGCAACGTCGCCAGCACCGTGGAGGCCACGAACAGCACCAGCTCGCGGGCCGGGCAGACCCCGTGCCCGCCGCTGAACGGGGTGAGCATCCAGTCGTCGGTGGCGGAGCCGTCGAGCCACTGGTCGACGTCGAGGGTGTCGGCGTCGGAGCGGCGGGTGTCGTCGCGGTGCAGGAACCACGCCGGAACCAGCACCGAGGTGCCGGTCGCGAGGTCGCCGCCCGGCCACCGCGTCGCGCGTGTGGACTCGCGCAACAGCAGCGGCGTGGTCGGCCACAGCCGCGTCGACTCCAGCACCGCGGCACGCAGCACCGGCAGTTCGGGAGGCCCGTCCTGAGCCCCTTCGGCGATCTCGGCGCGGGCCCGTCCGCGCACCTGCGGGTGGGTGGCGAGCAGCGCGAGCGCCCGGAAGGTCACCGCGGCGCCGGGGTCCCAGGCGAACAGCCAGTGCCCGACCTGGTCCTCCGGCGTGATCCCCGTCCCCGGGTCCTGGGCGGCGATCCGGGCGGCGAGGCTGCCCGGGGCGGCCCGATCCAGGTGCCGCCGCACTCCGGCGGCGAAGCGTTCGCGCAGGTGGTCGTGGCGGGGGGCGAGGAAGGACCAGTTACCGCGCCCGCGCAGCCGGGTGAGGGTGTCGGTGAGGTCGTGGTCGTCGCGGGCCTGCGGGCCCAGCACGATGCGACGCACGGTGCGCCACCACGACCGCACGAAGTCGTCCCAACTCAGCACACCGGTGCGGGCGGCGATGTCGCGCAGGGCGCCGGTCTCGGCCCGGGCGACGGCGGCGATGTGTGCGGCGTCGGTGTGCAGCGGCGTCCCGGTGTCGAGGACAGTCTCGGTGAAGCGGCGTCGCTCGGCGCGGGCGTCGCCGTGCGAGACGAGCACGCCGTGCGGCTGGAAGTGGCCGAGTGCGCCGCGCTTCTCCCAGGAGGCCGGGGCGAACGGCTCGGGGCCCTCGGTCAACACCCGCCGGACGCCGTCGCCGTCGAGGACCAGCGCGAACGGGCGTCCGGGCAGCGGAACCCGGACCGGGCCGTTGCCGTAGCGGGCGCGCAGCTGCTGCAGCAGCCGCACGGCTGCATCGTCGGTCCCGAGCCGCCCTGCCAGCGCCACCACGCGCGGTCGCCGGGCGATGACGCCCTGGGCGATGATCGGGCCCAACGCGGTGCCGAGCAGCCGCGCGGTGTCGGCGGGGGACAGGACGGGCAGCGGACCCGGGCCGCTCGTCGCCGCCGGCTCCGACGAGGTGCGGGGCGGGTCCGAGGTCACGGCGTCGTTCGAGGGAGTGGCCATGCCCGGTCCGATACCCGCGGTCACGCCGAGCATGCCCCGGGGGCCGGGCCGGGCCGGTGCGGTGGATACGCCGCAGCGTGTGTATCGCGATCTCCGACCAGGCCAGCCCCTTCGTCGGCCCCGGCGGGCCGGATGCCGGCGGACAGAAGGTCCACGTCCGGGAGCTGGCCCTGGCACTCGGTCGCGCCGGGCCGGGATGGGCGCGGCCGGCCGGTCCGCGCCGTCGAAGGCTACGTGCGGGACCGGGTCGCCGGACGCGTCGCCCGGGTGCATCGGCGCGCGGTTCAGGAGTCGACGGGCAGCGTGCGCCGTACGACCGCGTCGTGCTCGGCGAGCCGTTCCAGCGCCGCACGCGTCGTCACGGGCGATACCCGGTCGCGGTGAGCGTGGACGAAGCGCTGCCGGCGGGTGTCGGGCTCGCCGCGGTCGGCGGCGCAGAATTGCAGGAAGTCCTCGGCGATCTGCCGGTAGGTACGGCGGGTCGACTCGTCGTCGATCCGGGTCGCGAGCCAGGCGACGAACGGAGCGAGTCGTTCGCCGGTGTGCAGGGGATCCACGGTGATTCCTCGGCTTCTCGGGTGTGTGACCGACCACAGCTACCCGCCCCCGGCCGCGTCACACGGCAGGACCGCCGGATACGCGTTCGTGGACTGCACTGCGGCGAGATGGCCGCCCTGCCGCCGATGGCACATGACGTCGTCGCCCGCATCCGCGCGAGACGTCGAGGTCGTGCACCACTACGGGCCGGAGGTGACGGTCCCCCGGCCGACGGGACGCTGCGGAGCGTCTCGGCACGGCACGGGCAAATGAACCGGCGTCGCGCGGGTACACGCCGCGCACCCGCACGCGTGGGACCCTGCTGCGCGGGCTCCGCGGTCCGCCGCGCACCTGGAGGTCAGCGTGTACATCACCGTCGTGTCCGGTTCACTCGATCCGTGGACCACCCCCGACCGCCCCGACTGGAGCGGCCGGGCCCGGCACCTGGGCGAAGTGGTCGACACGCTCGCCGCGGGTGGACACCACGTCGACGCCGTGGCCCCGGGTGACCCGTCCATCGCCCCCCCCCGGGCGGTGGCCGGGTCGTCCACCGTGTCGCAGGAACGGCCGGCGCCCCGCCGGACCGCGTCGAGGCGGCCTACCGGCGCGCGCACGGCGTGGAGGCGATGGACCAGGCACTCGACCGGGCTCGGGCACGCTCGGCCGTCGCCGGCTGACCCGCCGCAGCGGAGGGAGGGGCGGGCCCGCACCGCGGGGCCCGTCCTCCTCGTGTCGCGGGTGGCGGCCCGGTCAGCCGTCCAGTTCCTCCCGCAGCCGGGCCACGATCCGGCTCAGCAGCCGGGACACATGCATCTGGGAGACACCGATCTCTGCGGCGATCTCGGTCTGGGTCTTGTCGCCGTAGAAGCGCAGCAGCAGGATGCGCCGCTCCCGGGCGGGCAGCTCGTCGATCCGGGCGCGGAGCTCGCCGCGCAGGGATGCGTACTCCAGTTCGGGGTCCTCGTCGCCGAGGCGCTGCCCGAGCGTCGGCTCGCCGTCCGGGCCGGGGGCGTCGAGCGACAGGGCGCAATGGGTCTCCATGGCGCCGAGCGCGTCGACGACACGGGCGACGTCGACGTCCAGCTCCTCGGCCAGCTCGCTCGGCTTCGGGGCGCGGCCGAGCCGCTGGGTCAGCGCCAGTGCGGCCCGGTTCAGCCCGACGCTGAGCTCCTTGAGGTCGCGCGGGACGCGGACCGCCCAGCTGTGGTCGCGCAGGTACCGCATCAGCTCGCCGCGGATGGTCGGCACGAGGTAGCCGAGCGGGCCGCCGGTCGCGGCGCCCGGGTCGTACCGGTCGACGGCCTTGATCAGTCCGACGGTGGCCGCCTGCTCGACATCCTCCGCGGCGTGCGAGCCGGTGACGTAGCGACGGGACATGTTGCGGGCCAGGGGCAGGAATTCGCAGATGATGCGGTCGCGCAGCGGCCCGCGGTCCGGATCGTCCGGCGCCATGGCGGCCAGGCGCTGCAGCTCGGGGGCGAGGTCGTCGTAGCCGTGAGGGCCGTCGCGGAGGGGCCGTCGAGTGACGGTGGACTGCCGCTGGGCCGGGACGAACACGGATGTCCGCATGGAGGCTCCCGATGTCGGTACGGGTGTCGTCTCCGCTGCGGTGTTCAACGGTGCAGGGTCGCGATCGAGGTGACCCGGCATCTCAACGTATGAAGAGGACCGGAGCACCGCAAGACCGCTCACCGCACGGGCCTGCCCCGCGGTCTGCATGATCAGCGCTCTCCCGGCCCGCGCGCCGGGCGGGCCGCTCCACTGTCGCCGGTGCGATCACAGCCGCCCACCGTGGCCCTCGGTGCCGGCGACACGCGGCGGCTGCGTCGACCGACCGCTGAGCACCAGGCCCCACGACACGCCTTGCCGCCGGCGAACATCTGACAGGAGTGAGGGCGACCGGATGAACTCCTACGACGCATCCGCCTCCGCGGCCGAGCAGGTCTCCGACCTCGATGTCGATCGATCGGGCAGGAAGCCCACCGCGCATCCGAGCGACGCACCAACGGTGGCGGAGCTCAGCGAGTCACTGCGGGCGGCGTCGGCCACGTCCGCTCGTCGGCTCGTCGACACCCGGGTCGACTCGCGGCATAGCACGGCGGTGCTGGATACCGTCGTCGTGAGCGCCCCGGACACGTCCCGTCGGCCGCGGGCGCGAGCGCGACGATGATCGACCACCACGGAGCCGTCACCACACACGGAGCCACCGACGTAGCCGACCTCGGTGAGGACGACCGAGTCCCGTGGCCGCGGCTCGCTCCGAACGTCCGCAGGGCGGGCTTCGCCGCGGTTCTGGCCTTCCCGATGCCGAGGCCACCTACGCCGGGCGAGTGCGCAGCCGGGACCGTCGACCCGGCGTGAGACCACGCGCGGCTCGCGGCCCCGACTCGTTCCTCGACGCGCCCGGTGCCCTATCCGTGGTGTGAAGGGGTGCCGGGCGAGTTCACTTCTGCGGTGCGGCGACGACGTAGTCGTCGGGCAGGGGCTCCCCGGCCAGGTGCGCGTCGAGGATCTCGCGCACCCCGTCCGCGATGCGGGCCTGCGCCTCCACCGTCATGCCGGAGTAGTGGACGGTCAGGGCGTGGCGCGGCATGTCCCGCCAGGGGTGGTCGGCCGGCGCGGGCTGGGGGTACCAGGTGTCGCCGGCGTAGCCCCCCAGCTGCCCGGACTCGCAGGCCTCGCGGACGGCGTCGGCGTCGGCGATGGCCCCGCGGGCGGTGTTGACCAGCCACGAGCCGGGCTTCATCGTCGCGAGCCGCTCGGCGTCGAACAGCGCACCGGTGTCGGATGTCAGCGGGGTGGCGGCGCAGACGACGTCGGAGGTGCGCACCAGCTCGTCGAGCCGGGCGTACCGGACTCCGAGGGTCGCCTCCTCGGCCGGGCTCCGCCGGTGCCGCGCGTAGTAGAGGATCGTCACGTCGAATGCCTTGAGCCGTAACGCCGTCCGGGCGCCGATCGCGCCGAGCCCGAGGATGCCGACGGTCTTGCCCTCCAGGTCGTGCGCCTCCTGTGCGGCGTCGGCGACGTCCCAACGGCCCTCGGCGACCTGACGGTGGGCGGGCACGAAGTTGCGTACGAGCGCGAGGATCTGCAGCACGTTGTGCTCGGCCACGCTGACGACGTTGGAGCCGGTCACCTCGGTGACGCTGATGCCGCGGGCGGTGGCCGCGTCGGCGTCGACGTGGTCGGAGCCGATGCCCGCGGTGATGACGAGCGAGAGGTGGTGCGCCTTCGCCATGCGGTCGTCGTCGAGATAGACCGGCCAGAACGGGGTGGTGATCAGCACCTCGGCGTCGGCGAGCTCGCGGTCCAGCTGCTCACCGGTGTCGCTGGTGGTCACCAGCTCGTGCCCGGCCGCGGAGAGGCGGTCGGCGAGGTCGAGTCCGCGGGCTGCACTCGCGACGACATGGGGGTGGTGCTCGGGGTGGTCGTCCGGATAGAGGACGGCGACGACCTTCACGGGATCCTCCTCACGAGGGGTGGCGTACCGGCGGCGGCTACCCGGGCCTGCCGCGGACAATCACCGGGACGTGCGGCCGGTCCGGCACGTAGGCCCTGCAGGCGGTCCGATCGGGCCCGCTACGGCCCAGCCGGAACCCGACGGGGAAGGCATGCTGTGCCCCGGCCCGGGTAGGCGGCCCGTCCGGAGGAACTCAGGTCAGGAGGCTCGGTGCATCACTTCCCGAAGGACGAGTCCGTCATGGAAGCCGCGGACGGCCCTGGGGGACGCGTGGGCCCGGGCCCGCACCCCCACGATCCCGTCGACCGGATCGCCTCGGATCCGGACGCGCGCGCTCCCGGGCCGGATCCCGCCGAGCAGGCCGCGCGCGCGGGCGGGGATCCCGGATCCGTCGCAGAGGGTGGCCCGGACGTCTCGGCCGGGGCCGAGATCGGGCCGGACACCATTGTCGTCGGTGTGGACGGGTCTGCGGCCTCGCGCGCCGCGCTGCGCTGGGCTCTCGCCCACGGCGGGGCGGCCGGCGTCCCGGTGGTCGGTGTGACGGCGTGGCACAGCCCCGTTCAGACCTCGCCGCGTCGGGCTGCAGGCCGGTCCGAGACCGCCGAACGGGCCCTGGCCGATGCCCGGGCCGCGGTGCGCGCCGCCCAGGCCGGAGCCGACGTCCCGGTGCTGACCGGCCACGGCCGAGCGGCCGCTGTCCTCACCGAGTACTCGGCCGGGGCTGCGATGCTGGTGCTCGGCAACTCCCGCCCGGTCGCTCTCACCGCTGCCGCGTCGACGGTCGTGGAGTGCCTGCGGACAGCGTCGGTGCCGGTCGTCGTCGTTCCCGGGGCAGGGGAGTGACGCCGAGAACGCGGTACTCGTGAGCGATGCCGCGTGTCGGTGGTGACGACGACCGAGCCGGCAACGCGGGCATGTCGTCGGGGGCGCCGGCGTCGGGAGGTGGCGATCCGCCTCCCCACCGAGTCGTCGGCCACGTGCTCGTTCTCCCATGAATCGCGTGATCATCGCAGTGGATCTGACGGCCTTGTGACGGCGAATCTCGCTGGTCAGCTGCGGTGATCGGAGCGGCGTTCGAGGAATACGGTGTCCCGCCAACGACCGTCGTGCTGTCCGATGCGTTCGCGGACGCCGAGGGTGCGGTAGCCGGCAGCGCGGTGCAGAGCGAGGCTGACGCGGTTCTCGGGGAAGATCGAGGTCTGCAGGGTCCAGAGGCCGGCGTCGTCCGCGGCGCAGACCTGCTGACGGATGAGTGCTCTGCCGACGCCGCGGCCTCGGAATCCGTCGGCGACGTAGATCGAGGTTTCTCCGACGCCGCTGTAGACGGGCCGGGTCGAGACGGGGCGCACGGCGGTCCAGCCCACGACCTGGCCGTCGATCTCGGCGACCCAGCGGTGCTCGCGCAGCCAGCCGGCGTCGAGGTCGGTGCGGTCGGGCACGTCGGTCTCGAAGGTGGCGTGGCCGGTGGCGATGCCCTCGCCGTAGATCCGGAGCACCGCGTCCCAGTCGTCGTCGGTCATGGCGCGGACGGTGACGCCGTCGGGGATGTCGTCGGGGCAGCAGGGGCCGGGGGCGAGCAGGCCCATGACGGCGTCCGCGGCGTGAGGCAGGCCGGTGCAGCAGTTCGGGTTGACCGTGACCTGTGTGGTGGTGCCTTCCTTGCGGAGGATGACGAAGCCGGTCTCGGCCAGCTTGCGCAGGTGGTGCGAGCAGGTCGCCTGGCTGATGCCGACCAGCTCGGCGAGCCGGCCGACCGGGACCGGGTTCCCGGCCGTGGCGACGGCGTGCAGCAGACGCACCCGCACCGGCTCGGCGAGGCAGGCGAACCAGTGCGCGTAGGTGGTGGCGTCGTCCGCAGGGAGCTGTGCTGCCTGCGGGTCGGTGGGGAGCACGCTCATGAGCCCAGTATCGACGACGATCGATGGTTGCGTCCATCGATGTGGGTCGATACATTCGGCGGCATTAATCGATAATCGTCGATGGAGGCGGGATGGACGACAGTGCGGGGCTGCCGGTCGTGGTCATCGGGGCCGGCCCGGTCGGGTTGGCTGCGGCGGCCGAGCTGGCCGAACGGGGCGTGGAACCGCTCGTACTGGAGGCCGGGGCGAGCGCGGGAGCATCGGTGCTGCAGTGGGGTCATGTCCGGCTGTTCTCACCGTGGGGCTGGCTGATCGACCCGGCCGCGCAGCGGCTGCTCGCCCCGACCGGTTGGGTGAGTCCGGATCCCGAGGCCTATCCGACCGGTGCGGAGTGGGTCGCGGGCTACCTCGCGCCGTTGGCCGCTGCTCTGGGGGACCGAGTGCGGACCGGGGCTCGTGTGGTGGGAGTGACCCGGCGTGGTCGGGACCGGGTGGTCGACGCCGGTCGCGACAGCGAACCGTTGATCGTGCGGACCGCGGACGGACAGCGCATCGCCGCTCGAGCGGTGATCGACGCCTCGGGTACCTGGACGAGCCCGAATCCGCTCGGCGGTGATGGTCTGCCCGCGGTCGGTGAGGCGGAGGTCGCGCAGCGGGTGCGGGCCGTGATCCCGGACCTGACCGATGCCGGGCAGCGGGCCCGCTACGCCGGTCGGCACGTCGTCGTCGCGGGGTCGGGGCACTCTGCGTTGACAGCGTTGGCCGGGCTGGCGGCGCTCGCCCGTGAGGAGCCGGGAACCCGGATCTCGTGGGTGCTGCGCCGGCCGGGCTTCGGTCAGGTGTTCGGCGGAGGCGAGGGTGATCAGCTTCCCGCTCGCGGGGCGCTCGGGGTTCGGGCGTCCGAGGCTGTCGAAGCCGGGCTGGTGGATCCGGTGTTCGGATTCCGCACCGAGCGGATCGAGCAGGTGGCCGACGGGACGGTGGTCCTGATCTCGGACGAGGGTCGCACGCTGTCCGGCGTGGACGAGGTGCTCGTGCTGACCGGGTTCCGGCCCGAGCTGGGCTGGTTGTCGGAGGTGCGGACCGAGCTGGATCCGACGCTGCAGGCGCCGGTCCGGCTGGCGCCGCTGATCGACCCGAACGTGCATTCCTGCGGGACCGTGTACCCGCACGGTGCCGCCGAGCTGGTGCACCCCGAACCGGGGTTCTACCTGGCGGGGATGAAGAGCTACGGGCGCGCGCCGACGTTCCTGGCCCGCACCGGCTACGAACAGGTCCGATCGATCGCCGACGCCCTGATCGGTGATCACGAGGCTGCCGCACGCGTGGAGCTGGTGCTCAACGAGACCGGTGTCTGTGGGGGAGCGGGACTGTTCGACGCCGACGAGTCGGACGCCGCGACGGCGTCAGGTAGCGGTTGTTGCGGTCCCACCGTCCCTGATGCGGATCCGGCTGGGGCAGCCTCCTCGTCGTGACCTCCGACGAGACGACGACGCGGCCCGCTCGCCGTCGCGGTGGGCGGTCCCGCGGAGCGTTGACGTCCCGTGGCCGGTGGCGGGTCCTCGTGGTCCTGTGCGTCACCGAGATCACCAGCTGGGGCGTGCTCTACTACGCCTTCCCCGTGCTGGCGCCGTCGATCGCGGCCGACACCGGATGGTCCGTCCCGTCGGTCACCGCGGCGTTCTCCGCGGGGCTGGTGGTCTCCGCGCTGGTCGGGATCCCGGTCGGGCGTGTGCTGGACCGTCACGGTCCCCGCTGGGTGATGACCGCGGGCGCGGTCGTCGGCGTGCCGGCCACTCTCCTGATCGCGACGGCCGGATCGTTCCCGGCCTTCGTGGTGGCGTGGCTGCTGGCCGGGATCGCGCAGGCAGCGACGTTCTACCCGCCGGCGTTCGCGGCCCTGACCCGGTGGTGGGGTTCCGACCGGGTTCGTGCGCTGACCGTGTTGACCCTGGTCGCGGGCTTGGCCAGCACCGTGTTCGCCCCGCTCGCCGCGGCGCTGCTGGAGCCGTTCGGATGGCGGGAGACCTACGTGGTCCTCGCCGTCGTCCTCGGGGTCGTCACGATCCCGGCGCACCTGTTCGGGCTGCGCGGCTCGTGGCCCGACCCGGTCGCCGATCCCGTCCACGACGGCGCCGCTCCGGCGGTCGTCGACGACGATCCGGCACGGATCCGGAACAGCAGAGCGTTCGGGCTGTTGGTCGTGGTGATCACTCTCGGCGGGTTCACCAGCTTCGCCGTCACTGTCAACCAGGTACCACTCCTGCTCGACCGCGGGATGTCGACCGATCTCGCCGCCTGGGCCCTGGGTCTGGGCGGACTCGGGCAGGTCCTCGGCAGGCTCGGCTACGGCCCCCTCGTCCGGCGCAGCACCGTCCGCGGCCGCAGCATCGCCGTGATGGCCGCGCTCGGCGCCACCACGATCCTGCTCGCCGTCCTGCCGGGGCCGGTGTGGGCACTGATCGCTGCTGCGATGCTCGCCGGCGCCGCCCGCGGAATCTTCACCCTCCTGCAGGCCACGGCGTTGTCGGACCGCTGGCACCCACGCGTCTACGGCCGTCTCAACGGGATCCTGTCCGCACCGGTCATGGTCGCGGTGGCGATCTCCCCCTGGGCGGGGAGCGCGCTCGCGGGTCCGCTGGGTGGCTATCCCGAGGTGTTCGTCGTACTCGCCGGAGCCGCGGTGGTCGCCGCCGCGCTGGCAGGCGGAACCCTGCCGCGTCGAGCGGACTGACGGCGGCGACCCGGTCCGCCCCCATCTGTTCACTTGACCGATGGATTCGATGCTGATCAAAATAGACGAGTGTCGAACCAGGAGTCGATCTGTCGCTCGGTGCTCGTGGAGCGCCCCCTCGACGAGCCGGAGTCGACCGAACTCGCGCGGGTGTTCAAGGCCCTCGGGGAGCCGGTACGCCTGCGGCTGCTGTCGCTGATCGCCTCGCACGCGGGGGGCGAGGCGTGTGTGTGCGACCTGTCCGGCGTGTTCGAGGTGTCCGGCCCGACGATCTCGCACCACCTCAAGGTGCTGCGCGAGGCGGGTCTGATCACCGGGGAGCGCCGGGGGACCTGGATCTACTACCGCACGGTCCCGGCCGCCCTCGGTCGTCTCGCGGGCCTGCTCGATCCGGCCGCCGACACCGACACGGCCCCTGCAACCACCGCACCTGCGAACTGACGTACGAGGACTGACGTGACCAACCAGAACACCACCGACGGCGGCGCCGCTGTCGTCGCCCGGCTGTCGACCCTGGACCGCTTCCTGCCGGTCTGGATCATCGCGGCGATGGCGGCCGGCCTGCTGCTCGGCCGCCTGGTACCCGGGCTCGCCCCGGCGCTGGACGCCCTGGCCGTCGACGGCGTCTCGTTGCCGATCGCGCTCGGCCTGCTGATCATGATGTACCCGGTGCTGGCGAAGGTCCGCTACGACCGCCTCGACACCGTCACCGGTGACCGCAGGCTGTTGCTCACCTCGCTGCTGCTGAACTGGGTCCTCGGCCCGGCGCTGATGTTCGCGCTGGCCTGGTTGATGCTGCCCGACCTGCCCGAGTACCGGACGGGTCTGATCATCGTCGGGCTCGCCCGGTGCATCGCCATGGTGATCATCTGGAACGACCTCGCCTGCGGTGACCGCGAAGCCGCCGCAGTGCTGGTCGCGCTGAACTCGGTGTTCCAGGTCGTCATGTTCGGCGTGCTGGGCTGGTTCTACCTCTCGGTCCTGCCCGGATGGCTCGGCCTGCCGGTGACCGACCTCGACGTCTCCACGTGGGAGATCGTCAAGTCCGTGCTGATCTTCCTCGGCATCCCGCTGCTCGCCGGCTACCTCACCCGCAGGCTGGGGGAGCGGGCCAAGGGGCGTGACTGGTACGAGGAGAAGTTCCTCCCCCGGATCGGGCCGTTCGCGCTGTACGGCCTGCTGTTCACGATCGTGCTGCTGTTCGCCCTGCAGGGCGAGGCCATCACCTCACAGCCCTTCGACGTCGCCCGTATCGCGCTGCCGCTGCTCGCCTACTTCGCCCTGATGTGGGCCGGCTCCTACGCCCTCGGGCGGGCCGTCGGCATGGGTTACGAGCGCACCACCACCCTCGCGTTCACCGCCGCCGGCAACAACTTCGAGCTCGCCATCGCCGTCGCCATCGGTGCGTTCGGCGTGACCTCCGGGCAGGCGCTCGCCGGCGTCGTCGGGCCGCTGATCGAGGTGCCGGTGCTGGTCGGGCTGGTCTATGTCTCCCTGTGGCTCCGCCGTCGTCTGTTCCCAGCACAGCCCGATGTCGTGTCCCGCACCTGATCCACCACGTCCACACCACGATCGCCCTTCGAGGAAGAAGGCCCGCCATGACCGGTCCGTGGCACCGCGACACCCTCTCGATCGACCAGCAGCTCGCCCTGACCACGGCGGCCACGAACCTGGCCCGGGAGTTCGACGACACGTTCGGCACGGAGACCATCGAGCGGTTCCTGCACTCGTCCTACGACGAGTTCGCCGGCCGCGCGGTCGTGCTGAACTTCCTGCCGCTGCTGGCCGAGCGCTTCGCACGCCAGCGGCTGCGGGCCCTGGCACGGGTCGAGGGCCATGACGACGACGGACGACCGGTCGCGCTGTTCCTCTGCACCCACAACGCCGGCCGGTCACAGATGGCCCTCGGCTTCTTCACACACCTGACCGGGGACCGGGCCGTGGGCTGGTCGGGCGGTTCGTCCCCTGCGCACACGGTCAACCCGGCCGCCGTGGCGGCCATGGCCGAGGTCGGCATCGACATCAGCTCCGAGTTCCCGAAACCCTGGACCGACGAGATCGTCCGCGCCGCCGACGCGGTGATCACGATGGGGTGTGGCGACGCCTGCCCCATCTTCCCCGGTCGCCGTTACGAGGACTGGGACATCGCCGACCCGGACGGTCTCGACCTCGCCGCCGTCCGTCCGATCCGGGACGCCATCGAGCAGCGGGTCCGCCGACTCGTCGACGAGCTGCTGCCCGCCCCGGTCCGACATCGATCCCACCCCTGACCACCGATCCCAGGAGAGCACCCTGATGGTCGACGCCATCCCCGAAGTCCTGTTCGTCTGCGTCCACAACGCAGGACTGTCCCAGATGGCCGCCGCCCTGCTGGACCACCACGCCGCCGGATCGGTCCGCGTCCGCTCGGCCGGCTCCGCGCCGGCCGAGAGCATCAACCCCGCGGTCCGCGAGGTCATGGCCGAGAGCGATATCGACCTCAGCGCCGAGATCCCGAAGCGTCTGACCACCGACGCCGTCGACGCCGCCGACGTCGTGATCACCATGGGCTGCGGCGACGCGTGCCCGGTGTTCCCGGGCAAGCGCTACCTCGACTGGCAGCTCGACGATCCCGCCGGGAAGACCGTCGACGAGGTACGGCCGATCCGCGACGACATCGATGCCCGGGTCCGTGCCCTGCTGGGCGAGCTGACCGGTATCGAAGCGGAAGCGAAACCGTCGTGACCGCCACCCCGTCGGTCCTGTTCGTCTGCGTCCGCAACGGCGGCAAGTCCCAGATGGCAGCCGGCCTCATGCGGGCCGCTGCCCAGGACCGGGTCGAGGTCCACTCCGCCGGTACCAGCCCGGGTAGTGCCGTCAACGCCCTGGCCGCGCAGGTGCTGGGTGAGTCCGGTGCGGACATCACCGGCGAGACGCCCAAGCCCATCGACCCCGAGCTGCTCCATCGCGTCGACCTCGTGGTCACCCTCGGCCGGGAGGCACACGTCGACGGAGGGGACATCGAGGTTCGCACTTGGGACACCGACGAACCCTCTGCGCGAGGGATCGAGGGACTCGAACGAATGCGCCTGATCCGCGACGACATAGCGGCTCGGGTCGACCTGCTGCTTGCTGAGCTGGCCGGCCCACCTCCGGAATCGCGAGGCCCGCTCGTGTAGTTGTCGACGTTGGCTGAACCCGGGGCACCCCAGAGCCTGCACTGAACCCGGGGCGCTTCACTGCCGAACTCCGCCAGTACCAGCACCCCGCTCGAGGGCCTCTCGAACACGCATCACGGGGTCGCAGGATCAAATCCTGCCGTCCCGACGGTCGGAACGAGGCGGTATCCCCTTCGGCTGGTGCCGCCTTCTCCGCGTCCGACCTCGGGGCGACGCCCGAGGGGAATGATCGCCAGCGACCACGAACAAGTCCATTGTGGTCTGAGCGTGGAGTGGACGTGGAGCATGCAGCTCCACGATGCGGGATGGGGTTCGGTGCTCCGCTCCGCCTCGACGGAGCGGTGCCTGTGCCCGTAGGGCGACCACGACGTGTTCCGGTCCCCGCTCCCGCACGGTTCGGAGAAGGTGCGGGTCCGCGGGATGGGCTACCGGATCGGATCGGTGAACGCGTCCGGCAAGCCGTCCGAGGGCACCGCCGTCCGAGCCACAGCTTTCCGCGACAGGACGCCGTGGACGAGCGCGGCGAGTGGTCCCGCTGGTGGTCAGGCGCTGGGGGTCGGTACCGACGCTTCGCGAAGCTCCATCAGCACGGCGTCACCGGCCACGCGGAGCCCGCCGGCGGATCGCTGGACCTGCCCGATCTCCCGCGCGCGGTCGGCGAACCCGGGTTCGTGCAGCAACCGCAGCAGCCTGCCGTGGGTGTCGTCGACGTCGATGCGGTCCGGCCGCTCGACGGTCAACCCGATCCCCGTGTCGACCGCACGGACCGCGTGGTCGAACTGGTCGACGAGGGTGGGACGGACCAGCACGGGAACCCCGAAGTAGAGGCTCTCGTGGATGCTGTTGCTCCCCCCGTGGGTGAAGAACGCCCGGACGTGCGGGTGCTCCAGGACCCCGAGCTGGGAATGGACCCAGGGCACCACCTTCAGGTTCGCCGGCAGCTCGGCGGGCAGGAGACGCTGCTGGTCCCGGTGCACCACCCAGAGCAGGCCGTGGTCGTCGCCGAGCCTGCGGGCCAGCTCGACGAGTGACCGGACCTGATCGGCCGTCATCCGGGTCACCGAGCCGAACGCCACGTAGACGACCGACGGGTGCGCGTCGAGCCACTCGGTGACGGCCGCGTCGCGCTCGTCGTGGCGGCTCGGGGGGACGAGCGCCCCCACCATCCGTACCCGGTCCGGGACCGGTAGCGGGTAGTCGACCCCGGGGACGGTGAAGCAGAGCAGGGAGCGGGCGCCCTCCTGCTGGACCGGGGCGCGCAGCGTGCGCGGGTCGAGCCCGAGCTCGCCCATCCGCTTGTGCAGCCGGACGGCCCTGCGCAGCACCGAACGGTCGAGGAACAGGCTGCCCACGCCGATCCGGAACCAGATCCGGTCCAGCTCCTGGCGCAGGGTGCGGCGCAGCGGCAGCCCGGACGACGGCGGGGGGAACCCGCGCGGCAGGTCGTGCTCGACGAGGCTGCTGAGCAGGCACGGTGCGGTGATGACGTAGGGGATACCGCGGGCCAGCGCGACCAGGACGGCGTGCGTGGCGAACCGGTTGATCACCATCAGGGCGGGGCGGACACGCTCGACGACCTCGTCGAGCGCCTGGTAGCGCTGCAGCAGGTGGTCGACGTCGAACAGCTGCCGGGCCCGTGCGCGCAACGCGCGGACCCGGGACCGCTGGTAGATCCGGTCATAGGTCGCGTCGTCCATCATGGTGAGTGCCAGCGCCGGGTTCACCGGGCCCAGGGAGACGAACTCCACCGCGCTGCGGTCGGCGAGCTCCTCGACCGGGCCGCGGAGGTTCTCGTCGGCGGCGAACACGAGGTCCGGTACGCCGCGCCGGGCCAGCTCGCCGGCGAGCGCGAGACTGGTGGCGGCCTCCCCGGTGGAGTGGGTACAGCAGAACAGGACCGGCCGCGCACCGGCCTGATCCGCCTCCTGTCCGGGGCCGTCGGCCCGCTGCGTGCCGGTGGTCTGCTCCATGCGGCCAGTGCACCACCGCGGGGGCCGGGAAAACCCCGGAGTCACGCCGCCGGTGGCGGCGGCAGATGCACCGCGGTGACGAGCAGGCCCCGGTCGGCGTGCCAGCGCCCGGGGAACACCGGCACGCTCCGTCCGCCGACGACCGGGCCGGGGACGAGCAGACGGGCGGAGAACGTGCCGGCCGCGGCGTCGAACGCGATCTCGGCCTCGTCGAAGTCCAGCTCGCGACCGGTCAACGGGTACCAGGCCTTGAAGACGCTCTCCTTGGCGCTGAAGTACATCCGGTCCCACGCGATGTCCGGCCGCCGCCGTCCCAGCCCGGCGAGCAGCGCCCGCTCGGAGGGCAGGGTGACGGTCTCCAGGACCCCGGCGGGCAGCGGTGCGTCCGGCTCGGCGTCGATGCTCACCGCGGCGGACTCGGCGACCGAGGACACCGCGGCCGCCCGGTACCCGGTGCAGTGCGTCATGCTGCCGACCACCCCGGGCGGCCACTGCGGGGCTCCGCGACGGTTCGGGAGGATCGGGGCGGGGGAGCGGCCGAGCCGGCCCAGCGCGCGGCGGGCGAGCCTGCGCACCGTGGTGAACTCGCGCCGCCGGGACTCCACGGCCCGGGCGACGAGCTCGCGCTCCTGGGGGAAGAGGCCCTCGCCGGGGTGCTCCTCGTCGTCGTAGGCGCACTCGGTGACGACCCGGCCGGGCAGCACGTGCTCGATCACCGCACACCCCCGGCGACCGGCAGCGGCAGCACCGCGCGCAACGGTTCCCGGGGCGGCCGGGGCCGCCATTCGCGCGGATAGCCCACCGACACCTCCTCGAAACGGACCCCGTCGTGGTAGGTGACGCGGGGGATGTGCAGGTGGCCGTAGACGACGGCCGCGGCGCGGAACCGGACGTGCCAGTCGGCCGTCAGCTCGGTGCCGCACCACTGCGCGAACTCCGGGTACCGCAGCACCCGCGTCGGATGACGCAGCAGCGGCCAGTGGTTCACCAGCACCGTCGGCAGGTCCGGGTCGACCGCGGCCAGGCGGTGCTCGGTCAGCGCGGCCCGGCGTCGGCACCAGGTGGCGCGGTCCGGGTAGGGGTCGGGATGCAGCAGGAACTCGTCGGAACAGACGACACCCGCGTCGTGAGCGATCCGGAGCGACTCCGCCGCCGTCGTCGCGCCGGGGGCGCGGAAGGAGTAGTCGTAGCCGACGAACAGCGGGGCGACGGCGACCGGTCCGCCGGGACCGTCCCACACCGGGTACGGGTCCTCCGGAGTGGTGACGCCCAGCTCCCGGCAGGTCTCGACGAGCGCCCGGTAGCGCGCGTCGCCGCGCAGCGTGCAGGGGTCCTGCGGATGGGTCCACAGGTCGTGGTTGCCCGGGGTCCAGAGCACGCGTGCGAAGCGGCTCGCGAGCAGACGCAGGGTCGACTCGATGTCGGCGTACATCTCGCCGACGTCACCGGCGACGATCAGCCAGTCGCGCCCGGTGGACGGGCGCAGCGACTCGACGAGCGCCCGGTTCTCGGCGTGCACGACGTGGAGGTCGGCGACGGCGAGCAGCTGGGGTTCGGGCACGGTGGGTCCTCCCGGTCGGTCGGGGAACGGTCAGGGGGCCAGGGTGTCGGCGTCGCTGGTACGCGCGGCGTGCAGCCGGGCGTAGGCGCCACCGGCGCGCAGCAGTGTGTCGTGGGTGCCCTGCTCGACGATCCGGCCGGCGTCCATGACCACGATCCGGTCGGCGTCGCGGATCGTCGACAGCCGGTGCGCGATCACGAAGCTGGTCCGCCCGGTCCGCACGGTGGCCATCGCGCGCTGGATCAGCAGCTCGGTGCGGGTGTCGACGGAGCTGGTGGCCTCGTCGAGGACGAGCACGGCGGGGTCGGCGAGGAACGCCCGCGCCACCGTGATCAGCTGCTTCTGTCCGGCGCTGGCGCCGCCGGAGTCCTCGTCGAGGACGGTGTCGTAGCCGTCGGGCAGCGTCGCGACGAACGTGTCGACGCAGGTGGCGCGGGCCGCCTGCTCGATCTCGTCGCGGGTCGCGCCGGGCGCGCCGTAGGCGATGTTCTCGGCGATGGTCCCGCCGAACAGCCAGGTGTCCTGCAGGACGAGCCCGAACCGGGACCGCAGGCCGGCGCGGGTCATCGTCGCGGTGTCCACGCCGTCGAGCAGGATCTGCCCGCCGTCGATCTCGTAGAAGCGCACGAGGAGGTTGCCCAGGGTGGTCTTCCCCGCGCCGGTGGATCCGACGATCGCGACCGTGCTGCCCGGCTCCACGGTCAGCGACAGGTCCTCGATGAGCGGGACGTCGGGGACGTAGCGGAACGACACCCGGCGGAACTCGACCCGGCCCGCCGGTGCCGCGGGCACGGCAGGGCGGGCCGGCTCGGGCGACTGTTCGGGCGCGTCGAGCAGCGTGAACACCCGCTTCGCCGACACCACCCCCGACTGGAGCCGCCCGGCCACCGAGGCGATCTCGACGATCGGCTGGCTGAACTGGCGGGCGTAGAGGATGAACGCCTGCACGTCGCCGAGGGTGAGCGAGCCGGAGAGCACCTTCCACGCGCCGAGGACGGCCACCACCAGGTACCCGAGGTTCGCCACGAACATCATCACCGGCTCCATCGCGCCGGACGAGGTCTGGGCCGACGCCCCGGCCCGGTACACCGCGTCGTTGCACTCGGCGAACCGGCGCCGCGCCTCGTCCCGGCGGTGGTGGCCGCGGATGAGGGAGTGCCCGGTGCAGACCTCCTCGACGTGGGCGTTGAGCGCGCCGTTGGCCTCCCACTGTGTGGTGAACTGCGGGTGCGCGTGGCGACCCAGCCCGACCGCGAGCAGCCCCGCCAGCGGCACGCTGAGGATCATCACCATCGCCAGCGACGGCGAGATCACCACCATCAGCGTGAGCATCGCGACCAGCGACAGGAGCGAGGTGATCAGCTCGGCCAGGGTCTGTTGGAGGGTCTGCTGGAGGTTGTCGACGTCGGTGGTGGTACGTCCGAGGGTCTCGCCGGCCGCATGCCGGTCGTAGTGCCGCAGCGGGAGGCGGGACAGTTTCGCCCGGGCCCGGCCCCGCAGGTCGTGGATCACCTGCCACACCACGGATGCGACGATCCGGCCCTGGACGAGCGTGAACAGCGACGCCCCCAGGTAGACCACGAGCAGGACCAGCAGCAACCTGGCGACCGAGTCGAAGTCGACACCGTCGGCAGGGCCGGGGCTGCCCGCTGCGGGCCCGCCCGCTCCGCCCGGACCCAGGACGCCGACCGCGATCAGGTCGGTCACCCGGCCCAGTAGCAGCGGGCCGACGGCGTTGAGCGCGATCCCGGCCACGCCGGTCAGGACGGCCAGCGCCACCGGCCCGCGGTGCGGCCGCAGCAGCCCCACGAGCCGGCGCGCCGGGCGGTCACCCGGCGCGGGTCCGTCGGGTGGTCCCGCCGGGCCCTCCCCCGGCCGGGTGGCCGCCGACGGGGCGGGCTCAGTGACGTCCGGCGAGGCCATGGGCGACGTCCTCCTCGGTGGGCTGGGAGTTCGCGATCTCGCGGTAGGTCGGGCTGTCGCGCAGGACGTCGTCGTGGGTGCCGTCGGCGACCAGCCGTCCGGCGTCGAGGACGACGACCCGGTCGGCGTCGCGCGCGGTGGCGACCCGCTGGGTCACGGTGATCACGGTGGCGCCTGCGGTCCACGGGGCCAGCGCCGCCCGCAGTGCGGCGTCGGTGGCCTGGTCCAACGCGGAGAAGCAGTCGTCGAACAGGTAGATCTCGGGCCGGCGGACCAGGGTGCGGGCGATGCACAGCCGCTGGCGCTGGCCACCGGACACGGTGGTGCCGCCCTGCGCGATCTCCGCATCCAGACCGCCCGGCATCCGCGCGACGAAGCCGTCGGCCTGCGCGACGCGCAATGCCTCCCAGAGCTCGTCGTCGGTCGCGTCCGTCCGCCCGAACCGCAGATTGCTCGCGACCGTGCCGGCGAACAGGTAGGGGCGCTGCGGCACGAACCCGACGACGCCGGTGAGCACCGCGGGGTCGAGCCGTCGCACGTCGGTGCCACCCACCCGGACCGTGCCCGCGGTCGGATCGACCAGCCGCAGCACGAGGTTCAGCAGGGTCGACTTGCCGCTCCCGGTGCCGCCCAGCACCGCGAGCCGCTCGCCCGGCTCGACGACCAGGTCGACCCCGCGCAGCACCGCACGCTCCGCGCCCGGGTAGCGGAACTCGGCGTCCCGGATCTCGACCCGTCCCGCGGGGCCGTGGAGCGGAGCCGGGGTCGCCGGTGCGGCCACGGCCGGCTCGGTGTCGAGCACCTCCAGGATCCGGCCCGCCCCCACCCGGGCCCGCGGCACCTGCAGGAACACGAACGCGAGCATCACGACCGACATGAGGATCAACGACAGGTAGAACAGGAATGCGCTGAGCGCGCCCAGCTGCATCACGCCTGCGTCGATGCGGTGGGCGCCGAGCCACATCAGGACGACCGTGAACACGTTCATCATCAGCAGCACCAGCGGCAGCATCGTGGCGATCAGCCGGCCGACCTGCCGGGAGAGGTCGAGGAACGCGTCGTTGCTGCGGGTGAAGCGCACCTGCTCGTGGTCCTCACGGACGAACGAGCGGACCACCCGCACCCCCGTGATCGACTCCCGGAGCAGCCGTCCGAGGTCGTCGAGGGCGAGCTGCATCCGGCCGTAGAGGCCACCCATCCGGACCAGCAGCAGACCGAAGGCCACCCCGACGACCAGCACGAGGACGACCAGCAGCAGTGCCAGCGGTACGTCCTGCGCCAGCGCGAGCACGATGCTGCCGATGCACATCAGGGGGGCGGACACGACGACACCGAACCCGGAACGGGCGAGGTTCTGCACCTGTTGGACGTCGTTGACCGTGCGGGTCAGCAGCGACGCCGTCCCGAACCTGCCGATCTCGCGGGCGGAGAAGTCCAGGATGCGGTCGAACACCGCGGCGCGCAGGTCCCGGCCCACCGCGGTGGAGGTGCGTGCCCCCAGGGCGGTCGCCGCCAGCGCCGCCGCGATCTGGACCACGGCGGTGCCGGCCATCAGCACCCCGAGCTCGGCGATCCGGCCGGGGTCGGCGCGGACCACACCCTCGTCGATGAGGGCCGCGCCGAGCGTCGGCAGCAGCAGCGTTCCGGCGATCTGCGCGGTCTGGAGGACGACGAGGGCGCCCGCCGGCCCGGCGTAGCCGCGCAGCCGGGTGCGCGCGAGTCTCCACAGCACGTCAGGACACCCCCGGTTCACGGCGACCGCCGGGCCGCCCGGTGGACGATGCCGGTGGCACACCGGCCAGGACAGCCGACCAGACCGCGGACCCGGAATCCCCCAGTTCTGCGCACCATTTCCTGCGGCCGCACTCGTGAATTCCCTACATCCCGGCGGATTCGTTGACACCGTCTCGCCGATCTTGCCAGCGTGCGGCGTGTCTCTCGTCCGGACAGCGTATTCGCCGCCGTGCCGACGGCCGGTCGACGCGTATGGGCGGGCCCGGTAACGGTCGAAAGGGAATCCCGATGTCCAAACGCGCACTGATCACCGGAATCACCGGTCAGGACGGCTCCTACCTGGCGGAGCACCTGCTGTCGCAGGGCTACCAGGTCTGGGGCCTGATCCGGGGGCAGGCCAACCCCCGCAAGACGCGGGTCAGCCGGCTGGCGTCCGAGCTGGAGTTCGTCGACGGCGACCTGATGGACCAGGCCAGCCTGGTCTCGGCCGTCGACACGGTGCAGCCCGACGAGGTCTACAACCTCGGCGCGATCTCGTTCGTCCCGATGTCCTGGCAGCAGGCCGAGCTCGTCACCGAGGTCAACGGCACCGGTGTGCTCCGGGTGCTCGAGGCGATCCGGATGGTCTCCGGCCTCTCGATGTCGCGCACGGCGTCGCCGAACGGGCAGATCCGCTTCTACCAGGCCTCGTCGTCGGAGATGTTCGGCAAGGCCGCGGAGACCCCGCAGCGGGAGACGACGCTGTTCCACCCGCGCAGCCCCTACGGCGCCGCCAAGGCCTACGGCCACTACATCACCCGCAACTACCGCGAGTCGTTCGGCATGTACGCGGTGTCGGGCATGCTGTTCAACCACGAGTCGCCGCGCCGTGGCCAGGAGTTCGTCACCCGCAAGATCTCCCTGGCGGTCGCCCGGATCAAGCTCGGCCTGCAGCGCGACCTCGCGCTGGGCAACCTCGACGCGGTGCGCGACTGGGGCTACGCGGGTGACTACGTCCGCGCGATGCACCTCATGCTGCAGCAGGGCGAGCCCGACGACTACGTGATCGGCACCGGCCAGATGCACTCGGTGCGGGACGCGGTGCAGATCGCGTTCGAGCACGTGGGGCTGGACTGGCGGGACAAGGTCGTCATCGACCCGGCGCTGGTGCGCCCGGCCGAGGTCGAGGTGCTGTGCGCCGACAGCCTGCGGGCCCGGCGGCTGCTCGACTGGACGCCCGAGGTCGACTTCCCCGAGCTCATGCGGATGATGGTCGACTCCGACCTCGAGCACGTGGCGCGGGAGAACGAGTACGGCCACCTGCTGCTGGCCGCCAACTGGTGAACCGGCGGACGACACACTAGGGATTTCCGGCCCGGATCCTCCGCAGAATCATCTGCGATGAGCCCCTCCGTCGTACGGCGGGAACGGGGCGGCGATTCGGTTCCTGTCGGATGTGTGCGGAATTCCGGCGCGATTGTCAGCGGGCGTCGGCGGCGAGACGGGTGGAGTTGGAATGGACAACGAACAGAAGCTCCGGGACTACCTCAAGCTGGCCACGGCCGACCTGCGCCGTACCCGCCGGCGGGTGAGCGAGCTCGAGTCCGCCGCCCAGGAGCCGATCGCCGTCGTCGGGATGGCCTGCCGCTATCCCGGCGGTGTCCGCAGCCCGGAGGACCTGTGGCGGATGGTCGAGGCGGGGGAGGACGGCGTCACGCCGTTCCCCACCGACCGCGGCTGGGACACCGCCGCGCTCGCCGGCTCCCCGACGAGGTCCGGCGGGTTCCTGCACGACGCCCCCGACTTCGACGCCGAGTTCTTCGGCATCTCCCCGCGCGAGGCCGTCGCGATGGACCCGCAGCAGCGGGTCGTCCTGGAGTCCGCCTGGGAGGCGTTCGAGCGGTCCGGGATCGACCCGGTCTCGCTGCAGGGCACCCGCACCGGTGTGTTCGTCGGCGCGATGGCGCAGGACTACCGGGTCGGCCCGGCGGACGGCGCCGAGGGTTTCCAGCTCACCGGCAACACCGGCAGCGTCCTGTCGGGCCGCATCTCCTACACCTTCGGCACGGTCGGCCCGGCGGTCACCGTCGACACCGCGTGCTCGTCGTCGCTGGTGGCGGTGCACCTCGCCACCCAGGCCCTCCGGGGCGGTGAGTGCTCGCTGGCACTGGCCGGCGGTGTCACCGTGATGTCCGGGCCCGGCACCTTCATCGAGATGGGCCGCCAGGGAGGACTGTCCGCCGACGGCCGCTGCCGATCCTTCGGCGACACGGCCGACGGAACCGGCTGGGCCGAGGGCGTCGGCCTGCTCGTCCTGGAACGGCTGTCCGACGCGCGCCGCAACGGGCACGAGGTGCTGGCCGTCGTCCGCGGCTCCGCGGTCAACCAGGACGGCGCGTCCAACGGGCTCACCGCCCCGAACGGCCCGTCCCAGCAACAGGTCATCGAACAGGCGCTGGTCAACGCCCGGTTGTCGGCCGGCGACGTCGACGTCGTCGAGGCGCACGGCACCGGAACCACCCTCGGCGACCCGGTCGAGGCGCAGGCGCTGCTGGCCACCTACGGGCGGGACCGGGACGTCGAGCGCCCGCTGCTGCTCGGCTCGGTCAAGTCGAACATCAGCCACACGCAGGCCGCCGCCGGCGTCGCCGGGATGATCAAGATGGTGATGGCGATGCGGCACGGGGTACTGCCCCGCACGCTGCTCGCCGAGGACCCCAGCCGGCACGTCGACTGGTCCCCGGACACCGTCCGCATCCTCACCGAGAACACCGACTGGCCGGCCACAGGAGCCCCGCGCCGCGCCGCGGTCTCGTCGTTCGGGATCAGCGGCACCAACGCCCACACCGTCATCGAGCAGGCGCCCGCCCCGGAGACCGGTGCCCCCACCCCGGAGGACGACGGCGCGGTCGCCGGCGGGCCCGCCCCGATCGTGCCCGGCACCCTCCCGGTCCTGCTCTCCGGACGCACCCCCGACGCGCTGCACGCCCAGGCCGCTGCGCTCCGGGACGCCCTCGCCGCCGACCCCGCCACCCCGCTGACCGACGTCGCGTGGTCGCTGGCCACCACCCGGACCGCGTTCGCCCACCGCGCCGTGCTGCTCGCCGCCGACCGCGACGCCCTCGCCGGTGGCCTGGACGCGCTGGCCACGGGCGATCCGGCCACCGCCCGCGACACCGTGACCGCCGAGGCCAGGCCGGAGAGCCGGCTCGCCGTGCTGTTCACCGGGCAGGGCTCGCAGCGGGTCGGCGCCGGACGTGAGCTCGCCGCCCGATTCCCGGTGTTCGCCGAGGCACTGGACACCGTGCTCTCCGCCTTCGACGCGCAGATGCAGGGTCCGCTGCGCGAGATCATCCGTGGCTCCTCCGACGGCACCGGTGAGGCAGCCGTCGCGCTGCTCGACGACACCGCGTACGCCCAGCCCGCGATCTTCGCCGTCGAGGTGGCGCTGTACCGGCTCGTCACCTCCCTCGGCGTCACCCCGGGCCACCTGCTCGGACATTCGGTCGGCGAGATCGCCGCCGCACACGTCGCCGGGGTGCTCGCGCTCGACGACGCCGCCACCCTGGTCGCCGCCCGCGGCCGCCTGATGGCGGCGCTGCCCACCGGCGGCGCCATGGTCGCGGTGCAGGCCACCGAGGCCGAGGTCGAGGCCCTGCTCGACGGGTACCGCGACCGGGTCGCGGTCGCCGCGGTCAACGGCCCGTCGGCGGTCGTGCTGTCCGGCGCCGAGGAGGCGGTCACCGCCGTCACCGGGCTGCTCGCCGACCAGGGGCGCCGGACCCGGCGGCTGCGGGTGAGCCACGCGTTCCACTCGCCGCTGATGGAACCGATGCTCGACGAGTTCCGCGCCGTCGTCGAGGGCCTCGACCTGCAGGCACCGCTGATCCCGATCGTCTCCGACGTGACCGGCGAGCTCGCGACCGTCGCCCAGCTCACCTCGGCCGACTACTGGGTCGAGCACGTCCGCAGCGCCGTCCGGTTCGCCGACGGCGTCGACTGGCTCGCCCGCCACGACGTCACCGCCTTCCTCGAGCTCGGCCCGGACGGCCCCCTGTCCGCCATGACGCGCGACTGCCTCGACGCCGCGGACCCCGGCGCCCCCGCCTCGGTCGCCGTGCCCGCGCTGCGCGCCGGGCGCCCGGAGGAGCACACCCTCACCGCCGCACTGGCCGCGCTGCACACCCACGGCACCGCCGTGGACTGGGCGGCCTGGTTCGCCGGCACCGGCGCCCGCCGCACCGACCTGCCCACCTACGCCTTCCGGCGCCGCCGGTTCTGGCCCAAGGCCCTCCAGACCGGTGCCGCCGACCTGCGCTCGGCCGGGCTCGGCGCCGCCCGGCATCCGCTGCTGTCGGCCACGGTGTCGCTCGCCGACTCCGAGGGCGCGCTGCTCACCGGACGGCTGTCCCTGCAGACCCACCCCTGGCTCGTCGACCACACCGTGCGCGGCACCACCCTGCTGCCCGGCACCGCCTTCCTGGAGCTGGCCGTGCGGGCCGGCGACGAGGTCGGCTGCGACCGGGTGGAGGAGCTGACCCTCGCCGCCCCGCTGGCCCTGCCCGACGAGGGCGGGGTCGCGGTCCAGCTGTGGGTCGGGGCCCCGGACGCCGGTGGCCGCCGCACCCTGACCGTCTACGCCCGGCCGGACACCGACGCCGACGCCGAGCACGACGTCCCCTGGACCCCGCACGCCACCGGCGTCCTCGCCGCGGGCGGCGCCGTCCCGGCGACCCCGGACGCGACCGAGTGGCCGCCCGCCGGGGCCGAGCCGCTCGGGACCGAGGACCTCTACGACCGCCTGGCGCAGGCCGGCTTCGGCTACGGCCCCGCCTTCCGCGGCCTCACCGCGGCCTGGCGCCACGACGACGCCGTCTACGCCGAGATCGTGCTGCCCGAGGCCGGCCGTACCGACGTCGACGCCTTCGGCCTGCACCCCGCCGCGCTCGACGCCGCACTGCACGCCGCAGGGTTCGTCGAGCTGGGCGAGCGCAGCCGCGGGGGCATGCCCTTCTCCTGGGAGGGCGTGACGCTGCACGCGAGCGGCGCGGGGACCCTGCGGGTGCGCCTGACCCCGGTCGCCGACGACGCGATCGCCGTCGCCGTCGCCGACGGGACCGGTGCACCGGTCGTCACCGTCGACTCGCTGGTGCTGCGCGGAGTCGGCGAGCTCGACCTCGACTCCGCCGGTGCCGTCGCCCGGGACGCGCTGTTCCGGCTCGACTGGACGCCCGTCACCCCCGCGGGTGAGGTCCCCGGCAGCGTCGTGATCGCCGGCGACGACGTGCTCGGGCTCGCCACGCACCCCGGCCTCGGCGCCGCGCACGGCGGCGTCGCCGGACCGACGGACCTGGCGACGCTCGTGACCGCAGACGGTCCCGCCCCCGACGTCGTGCTGCTCGGCCTGGCCGGGGGAGCGGAGGCCGCGCAGGCGCACCGCTGTGCCGCCGACGCGCTCGCCGCCGTCCGCACCTGGCTCGACCACGCCGACCGCCTGGACGGCTCCCGCCTGGTCGTGGTGACCCGGGGCGCCACCACCGGTGACGACGTGGCCGCCGCGGCCGCGTGGGGCCTGCTCCGCTCCGCCCGCTCGGAGAACCCCGGCCGGTTCGCGCTGCTCGACCTCGCCCCGGACGTCGACCCCGCCGACCTGCCGCTCACCGCGCTCACGGCCGACGAGCCCGAGCTGCTGCTGACCCGCGACGGTCTGCGGGCGGCCCGGCTCGTGCGCCGCCCCGCCCCGCGCGAGGCCGGCGCCACCCCGTCGTTCGGGGACGGCGCCGTGCTGGTCACCGGCGGCACCGGCGGCCTGGGTGCCGTCGTCGCCCGGCACCTGGCCACCACCCACGGCGTGACCGACCTGCTGCTGGTCGGGCGCCGCGGCCCGGCCGCCGACGGCGCGGCCGAGCTGGTCTCCGACCTCACCGCCGCCGGTGCGCGGGCCCAGGTCGTCGCCTGCGACGTGAGCGACCCCGCGGCGGTGACCGAGTTGCTCGGCGCGCACCGGGTGACCTCGGTGGTGCACGCCGCCGGGGTGCTCGACGACGCCACCGTCGGTTCGCTGACCCCGCAGCGGCTCGCGGCGGTGCTGCGCCCGAAGGTCGACGCCGCGTGGAACCTGCACACCGCGGCCGCGGCCCTGGGTCTCGACCTCGACGCGTTCGTGCTGTTCTCCTCGGTCGCCGGGGTGTTCGGCAGCCCCGGGCAGGCGAACTACGCGGCGGGCAACGCCGCCCTCGACGCGCTCGCCGCGCACCGTCGGGCCGCGGGCCTGGCAGGTCTGTCGCTGGCCTGGGGACCGTGGGAGCGGACCGGCGGGATGACCGGTGGCGTCTCCGACGAGGACATGGCGCGAATGGCCCGCGCCGGGACCCCCGCCCTCACCGTGGAGCAGGGGCTGACCCTGTTCGACGCCGCGCTCGGCGCCCCCGAGCCCGCCCTGGTGCCGGTCCGTCTGGACCTGCCCGCCCTGCGGGCCGGCGGCGAGGTCCCGCCGCTGCTCCGGTCCCTGATCCGTACCCGGGCCCGGCGCACCGCGGCCACCGGCTCGGCGACGGCGAACGGTCTCGCCCAGCGGCTGGCCCGCCTGGACGCCGAGGGACGCGAGGAGATGGTCCTGGACCTGGTCCGCGGCCAGGTCGCCCTGGTGCTCGGGCACGCCGGTGCGGCCGACGTCGACGCCGGCCGCGCGTTCCGCGACCTCGGGTTCGACTCGTTGACCGCCGTCGAGCTGCGCAACCGGCTCGGTACCGTCACCGGGCTGCGGCTGCCCGCCACACTCGTGTTCGACCACCCGACGGTCCGGCACCTCGCGGCCCACGTCACCGACGAGCTGCTGGGCGCCGAGACCGAGGCCGTCCCGGCCGCCCGCGTCGCGGTGGACGTCGAGGACCCGATCGTCATCGTCGGCATGGCCTGCCGCTACCCGGGCGGGGTGTCCACGCCCGACGAGCTGTGGCGCCTGGTCACCGAGGGCACCGACGCGATCTCCGGTTTCCCGACCAACCGGAACTGGGACCTCGAGGCGCTGCACCACCCGGACCCGGACCACCCCGGCACCACCTACACCCGCTCCGGCGGGTTCCTGCACGAGGCGGGCGAGTTCGACCCGGCCTTCTTCGGGATGAGCCCGCGCGAGGCGCTGGCCACCGACTCGCAGCAGCGCCAGCTGCTGGAGACCTCGTGGGAGGCCGTCGAGCGGGCGGGCATCGACCCGTCGACGCTGCGCGGCACCGCGACCGGCGTGTTCGCCGGTGTCATGTACAGCGACTACAACGCCGTCCTGGCCGGGGGGCCCGAGTTCGAGGGCTTCCAGGGGGTCGGCAGCTCGCCGAGCCTGGCCTCGGGCCGGGTCGCCTACACCCTCGGGCTGGAGGGGCCCGCGGTCACCGTCGACACCGCGTGCTCGTCCTCGCTGGTCGCGATGCACTGGGCGATGCAGGCGCTGCGGACCGGGGAGTGCTCGCTCGCGCTGGCCGGCGGTGTCACCGTCATGTCCACCCCGGCGGCGTTCGTCGACTTCGCCCGCCAGCGCGGCCTGTCCCCGGACGGGCGCTGCAAGGCCTTCTCCGACGACGCCGACGGCGTCGGCTGGTCCGAGGGCGTCGGCATGCTGGTGCTGGAACGGCAGTCCGAAGCGCTGCGCCACGGCCACGACATCCTGGCCGTGGTCCGCGGGTCCGCGGTCAACTCCGACGGCGCCTCCAACGGGATCACCGCCCCGAACGGGCCGTCCCAGCAGCGGGTGATCCGCCAGGCGCTGGCGAGCGCGGGGCTGTCCACCGACGACGTCGACGTCGTCGAGGCGCACGGCACCGGCACCTCGCTGGGCGACCCGATCGAGGCCCAGGCGCTGCTGGCCACCTACGGCCGGGACCGGGACACCGACCGGCCGCTGCACCTGGGGTCGCTGAAGTCCAACATCGGGCACACCCAGGCCGCCGCCGGCGTCGCCGGCGTGATCAAGATGGTGCTGGCGATGCGGCACGGCGTGCTGCCCCGCACGCTGCACGCGGACACCCGTTCCTCGCACGTGGACTGGACCGAGGGTGCCGTGGAGCTGCTCACCGAGCAGACCGCGTGGCCGGAGACCGGCCGTCCGCGCCGGGCCGCGGTGTCGTCGTTCGGGATCAGCGGCACCAACGTGCACACGGTGCTGGAGCAGGGACCGGACTCCGCGCCCGCCCCCGACCCCGGTCCCGGGGCCACCCCGGCCGTGGTCCCGCTTCTGCTCTCGGGCCGCGGCCGCCCCGCGCTGCGCGCCCAGGCCGGCCGGCTGCTCGACCACCTGCGGGACCACCCGGGCGTCCGCACGGCCGACCTCGCCCACTCACTCGCCACCACCCGCACCCGCTTCGACCAGCGCGCCGCCGTACTGGCGGGCGACCGCGAGGACCTGCTCGCCGCGCTCGGCGCGCTCGCCGCCGGACGTCCGGACCCGCGCGTCGTGGAGGGGGAGGCCGCCGGGCGTGCCCGGACCGCGGTGCTGTTCACCGGCCAGGGCAGCCAGCGCGCCGCGATGGGCCGCGAGCTGTACGCCGCCCAGCCGGTGTTCGCCGCCGCGTTCGACGAGGTCTGCGCCGCGCTGGACCCGCTGCTCGAGCGGCCGCTCGCCGAGGTCGTGTTCGCCGAGGGGGGCACCGCGGAGGCCGCGCTGCTCGACGAGACCGGCTGGACCCAGCCCGCGCTGTTCGCGGTCGAGGTCGCGCTGTACCGGCTCGTCGAGAGCTGGGGCGTGCGGGCCGACCTCGTGGCCGGGCACTCGATCGGCGAGATCACCGCCGCGTACGTCGCCGGGGTGTTCACCCTGGCCGACGCCGCCCGGCTGGTCGCCGCCCGCGCACGGCTCATGCAGGCGCTGCCCACCGGTGGCGCCATGGTCGCGATCGCGGCCGGCGAGGACGAGGTCACCCCGCTGCTCGACGAGCGGGTGTCGATCGCGGCGGTGAACGCGCCGGGATCGGTAGTCGTCTCCGGCGACGCCGACGCCACCGCCGCGCTCGCCGCGACGTTCGCCGAGCAGGGCCGCCGGACCCGCACACTGCGGGTCAGCCACGCGTTCCACTCGCCGCACATGGACGGCATGCTCGAGGACTTCCGGGCCGTGGCCGAGCGGATCGAGTACCACGCGCCCCGGATCCCGGTGGTCTCCAACCTCACCGGCGCCCGGGCCGCCGACACCGAGCTGTGCGAGCCCGGGTACTGGGTGCGGCACGTGCGCGAGGCGGTCCGGTTCGCCGACTGCGTCACCACGCTGCACGACCAGGGCGCGACCGTCCTTCTGGAGCTGGGACCCGACGCACCGCTCACCGCGATGGCCCGCGAGACCCTCGGGGACGGCGCCGACACCGCGCTGGTGCCCTTCCTGCGCGCCGACCGGGGCGAGGAGCTCGCCGCCGCGACGGCCGCCGCCCGGCTGCAGGTCCACGGCCTGGACCTCGACCCCGCCGCGCTGCTGCACGGGACCGGTGCCCGCCGCACCGCCCTGCCGACCTACGCCTTCCAGCACGAGTTCTACTGGCCGCAGCTGCCCGCGGCCGCCGCGTCCGCCGGGGAGGACACCGACCCGGCCGACCGGCAGCTCTGGGCCGCCGTCGAGCGCGGGGACGCCGCCGAGCTCGCCGGCATCCTCGGCCTCGACGCCGACGACGTCGCCACCCCGCTGCTGCCCGCACTGACCACGTGGCGGCGCGGCAACCGGGAGAAGGCCCGGCTCGACACCCTGCGCTACCGCGTCGAGTGGACCCGGCTGCGGCGCCCCGCCGCGCCGGTCCTCGACGGCACCTGGCTGCTGGTCGCCACCGGCGCCACCACCGACGCCGAGACCACGCTGCTCGACGGGCTCGCCGACACCCTCGGCGCGCACGGCGCCCGGGTCCGCCGGCTCGTCCTCGACGACGACTGC
>NZ_JAMXSG010000279.1:0-7516 GCF_024124365.1 Pseudonocardia sp. McavD-2-B | reverse complement strand
CGGCGATCGCGGCCCGGTACACGCGCAGCACGTCGGAGGCCACGACCGGCCAGTCGTAGCGCCGCGCCCGGTCCCGCCCGGCGGCGGCGAGCCGGGCGCGGGCGGCCCCGTCGTCGAGCAGGCGGGTGAGCGCGGCGGCCAGGGCGGCGTCGTCGCCGGGTGGGAACAGTGCACCGGCGCGGCCGTCGTCGAGCACGGCACGGAAGGACTCGAGGTCCGCGGCCAGCACCGGGGCGCCCGCGGCCATCGCCTCGGTCAGCACCATCCCGAAGCTCTCCCCGCCGCGGTGCGGTGCGCAGAACACCGCGACCGAGCGCAGCGCGGCGGCCTTGGTCGCCTCGTCGACCGGCCCGAGCAGGTCGATCCGGCCCGCCAGGCCCGGTCCCGCGGCGCGCCTCAGCCGGTCGCCGTCGCCGCGGCCGACGACGAGCAACCGCACGTCCGGGCGGTCGGCGACGACCCGGCTCAGCGCGGCCAGCAGCACCGGCATGCCCTTGCGCGGCTCATCGAAGCGGCCGACGTAGCCGACCCGCACGGCGGGCGGCAGGTCCAGTGCCGGCCCGTGGGCGAACCGGGCGAGGTCGACACCGTTGGGGATCTCGGTGGCGTCCCCGCCCAGGTGCTCGACCTGGACCCGGCGGGCGGTCGCCGACACCGCGATCCGCGCCGTGACCCGCTCCAGCAGGGGGCGCGCCACGGGTCCGAACGCGGCGAGGGCCCGGGACCGCTCGGTGGAGGTGTGGAAGGTCGCGACGACCGGTCCGCGGGCGTCGAGCAGCGCGAGCGCCGACACCGACGGGGTCGTGGGCTCGTGGACGTGCAGCACGTCGAAGTCGTGCGCGGCGAGCCAGCGCCGGGTGCGGTGGCGGGTCAGCGGGCCGAACGCGACGCGGGCGACGGAGCCGTTGTAGGGGACGCCGACGGCCCGCCCGGCCGGGGTGACGAACTCGGGCGCGGTGCCGGTCGTCGGGGCCAGGACCTCGACCGTGTGCCCGAGCGTGCGCAGCGCGGCTGCCAGGTCCAGGACGTGGCGCTGCACTCCCCCGGCGACGTCGAGGGAGTACGGGCAGACGATCCCGATCCTCATCCCGTGCCGACCGGCTGGAGCATGTGCCAGTCCCACGGGCGGCGGGCGATCATGTCGCCGAACGCGTCGGCGAGGTGCTGGACGGCACCGGGACCGCGCGGGACGGGCGCGCCGACCTCGACGCCCCAGGCGTCGTCGGTGAAGTAGGGGTAGGCCGGGTGGAGCGCGGCGCCGGTGAGCCGGGCGAGCCGCGCAGGGCCGGACGGCAGCCGGGCGGGCCCCCCGAGGAACGTCACGCCGGTCCCGGTGCCGGTCAGGTCGCGGTCGGCGACCAGGCAGACGACCCCGCCGCGGCGCAGCCGCCCGGTCAGCGCGCGGTGTGCGGCGCGGGGGTCGTCGGCGGTCACGACCTCGAACCCGAGCGCGCGCCGGTAGGCGAGGAACCGGCGGAACAGCGGCTCGGGGCGCAGCCGCTGCACGACGGTGGTCAGCGCCGGTTCGAGCCCGAGCCGGTCGAGCTCGCGCAGCAGGTAGAGCCCGGCGAGGTCCCAGTTGCCGGCGTGCGGGAGGGCGAACACGACCCCGCGCCCGGACCGGGTGGACGCCAGCGCACCGGCGACGCCGTGGGCGTGCGGGTGCATCGCGGCGTGCACCGCGGCGGGGTCGAGGCCGGGCAGTGCGAACGCCTCGCGCCAGTAGCGGGCGTAGCTGCGCATCCCGGCGGCGACCAGTGCGTCGAGCTCGGCGGGGGTCGCGTCGGGACGGGCCCGGCGCAGGTTGTGCCGCAGCCGTCGTACCCCGGGGCCGTCGCGGCGGACCGCGAGCGCGGCGCCTGCGTCGAACACCCGTGCGGCGACGCCGGCCGGGAGCCGCCCCGCGACCCGCCAGCCCGCCGCGTACCCGGCGGCGCTCAGCGCGTCGGTGGTGCGCGTCCGCAGGTCAGGCACGCGGTGCCTCGCGGGAGCTGTGCCGCACCGCCAGGATCCGCTGGCCGAGGGTCACCGCCGTCCCGATCGCCAGCACGACGAGGGTGACGGTCAGCGCCCACGGCACCCCGATGCCGGACAGGAACGCCCCGACCAGGCCGAGGATGAGCCGTTCGGCGCGTTCGACGAGGCCGCCCTCGGCGGTGAGCCCGACGGACTCGGCGCGGGCCTTGACGTACGACACGATCTGGCCACCGACCAGGGCCACCAGCGCGGCGGCGCCGGCCAGGGGCTCGGCCCCGCCGGTCAGCGCCCACCAGGCGAGCCCGGCGAACAGGGCGCCGTCGACGATCCGGTCGCAGGTGGAGTCGAGCACCGCCCCGAACGGGGTGCCGTGCCCGCGGGCGCGGGCCATCGCGCCGTCGATCAGGTCGGTCAGCACGAAGAGGGTGACCAGCACCGCGCCGAGGGCCAGCAGGCCGGTCGGCAGGAACGCCAACGAGCAGGTCACGGCCCCGACGGTGCCGAGCACGGTCACGGTGTCCGGGCTGACACCACGGTCGATCAGGGCCCGCCCGACGGGGTCGGTGAGCCGGTTGACGTGCGCGCGGGCGAACAGGTTCAGCATCGGCGGCTGCGTGCTCCCGTGCAGGACGGCGGCGGTGGGGGACGCTTCCAGCGTAGTCCGATACCGGGTCCGCCCGCCGTCGGCGCGGCCGGAGTCAGCGACGTGGCGGTTCCCACGCCTGTGCCAGCTGGTCGCGGGTCTCGGCGAGCAGCTGCGGGATCACCTTCGTCTGCCCGACGACGGCGATGAAGTTCGCGTCCCCGCCCCAGCGCGGGACGACGTGCTGGTGCAGGTGCTCGGCCAGCGAGCCGCCCGCGACGTGGCCCAGGTTGAGCCCCACGTTGAACGCGTGCGGCGCCGCGATCCGCTTCATGGTCACGACGGCCTGGCGGGTGAACGCCATCAGCTCGCCCGCCTCGGAGTCGGTGAGGTCCTCCAGGTCCGCGACGTGCCGGTAGGGCAGCACCATCAGGTGCCCCGGGTTGTACGGGTGCAGGTTGAGCAGCGCGAACACCTCGTCCCCGCGGGCGACGACGAGGTTGTCCGCGTCCGGGTCCGTCGAGTCGCCCAGGGTGTCCCCCCGGGCGATCCGGCAGAACGGGCAGCCGGTGTCACCGGCGCCCTGGATGTAGGCGAGCCGGTGCGGGGTCCACAGCCGGGCGAAGCCGTCGGGCGTCCCAGTCCCCTCCTGCGGGACCCACTCCTGCTCCATGAGCCGATCCTAGGCGTCGACCCCGAAGCTCTCCGCGGTCGGCGAGGTGTTCGTGCGCGACCGCACCCACTCGATGATCGAGGTGACCGCCTGCTCGACCGGCACCGCGTTCGTCTGCGAGCCGTCGCGGAAACGGAAGCTCACCGCGCCGGCCTCGACGTCGCGACCGCCCACGAGCAGCAGGAACGGCACCTTCTGCAGCGTGTGGGTGCGGATCTTCTTCTGCATCCGGTCGTCGCCGGAGTCGACGTCGATCCGGATGCCCGCGGCGCGCAGCCGGGCGGCGATGTCGCGGACGTAGTCGTCCTGGGCCTCGGTGACCGGGATCCCCACCACCTGGACGGGGGCGAGCCACGCCGGGAAGGCGCCGGCGTAGTGCTCGGTGAGCACGCCGAAGAAGCGCTCGATCGAGCCGAACAGCGCGCGGTGGATCATGACCGGTCGCTGCCGGGAGCCGTCCGAGGAGGTGTACTCCAGCTCGAAGCGGTCCGGCAGCATCAGGTCGACCTGGATGGTCGACATCTGCCAGTAGCGGCCGATCGCGTCGCGGGCCTGCACCGAGATCTTGGGCGCGTAGAACGCGGCGCCGCCCGGGTCGTCGTGCAGGGTCAGCCCGAAGCTCTCGGCGGCGTCGCGCAGCGCCTGGGTGGCCTCGGCCCACGACTCGTCGGAGCCGATCGACTTCTCCGGGTTGCGGGTCGACAGCTCCAGGTAGAAGTCGTCGAGGCCGTAGTCGCGCAGCAGGTCCAGCACGAACTGCAGCAGGCTGCGGATCTCACCCTGCATCTGCTCACGGGTGCAGTAGATGTGCGCGTCGTCCTGGCTGAACCCGCGGGCCCGGGTCAGCCCGTGCACCACACCGGACTTCTCGTAGCGGTAGACGGTGCCGAACTCGAACAGCCGCAGCGGCAGCTCGCGGTAGGACCGTCCGCGCGAGGCGAAGATCAGGTTGTGCATCGGGCAGTTCATCGGCTTGAGGTAGTAGTCGACGGCCGGCCGCTTCAGCTCGCCGTCGGCGGTGTACTCCGCGTCGAGCTGCATGGGCGGGTACATGCCCTCGGCGTACCACTCCAGGTGCCCGGACTTCTCGAACAGCGCGCCCTTGGTGGCGTGCGGGGTGTAGACGAACTCGTACCCGGCCGCGGCGTGCCGCTCGCGGGACAGGTCCTCCAGCTCCTTGCGGACGACGCCGCCCTTGGGGTGGAAGACCGGCAGGCCCGACCCGATCTCGTCGGGGAAGCTGAACAGGTCCAGCTCGCTGCCCAGGCGGCGGTGGTCGCGCCGCTCGGCCTCGGCGATGCGCTCCAGGTAGGCGTCGTGCGCCTCCTGCGACTCCCACGCGGTGCCGTAGATCCGCTGGAGCTGGGCGTTGCGCTGGTCGCCCCGCCAGTACGCGGCGGCCGAGCGGGTCAGCGAGAACGCCGGGATGAACTTGGTGGTCGGCAGGTGCGGGCCACGGCACAGGTCCGACCAGACGACGGCGCCGGTGTGGGCGTGCACGTTGTCGTAGACGGTGAGCTCGCCGGAGGAGTCGACCTCCATGACCTCCCCGCTGTCGACGGAGTCGTCCGTCGACTTCAGGTCGATCAGCTCCAGCTTGTACGGCTGGTCGGCCAGCTCGGCGCGGGCCTCGTCCTGCGAGGCGTAGCGACGGCGCTCGAAGCGCTGCCCCGCCTTCACGATCTTCTTCATCGCCGACTCGATCTTCTTCAGATCCTCGGGGGTGAAGGGGGTGTCGACGTCGAAGTCGTAGTAGAAGCCGTCGGTGACCGGCGGGCCGATGCCCAGCTTGGCCTTCGGGAACAGCTGCTGGACGGCCTGGGCGAGCACGTGCGCCGCCGAGTGCCGGATGACGCTGCGCCCCTCCTCGGTGTTCGCCGGGACCGGGACGACCTCGGCGTCGGCCTCGGGGGCCCAGGCCAGGTCGCGCAGGGCACCCTCGGCGTCGCGCACGACGACGATCGCCTCGGGACCGCTGGTCGGCAGCCCGCCCTCCCGGACGCGCGCGCCGGCGGTCGTCCCGGCCGGCACCCGGATCGGGGCGGACGCGGGCGGGGCGGACGGTGCGGACACGGGGGTGCCTCCAGAGGTGGTGCGAACAGATGGACCTCCGATGCTAGTCGGGGGCCGCGAACCGGTTTCGACCGCCGGGAAGACGCCCGGCGGGTGCGGGTGTTGCAGCCGTCGTGGTCCCTCTCTCCGTGCTCGACCTGGTCCCCGTGGCCGACGGCTCGTCGGCCACCGACGCGCTGGCGCACAGCACCCGCCTGGTACGACGGGCCGAGGAGCTGGGCTTCACCCGCTACTGGGTCGCCGAGCACCACGGCATGCCCGGGATCGCCAGCTCGTCGCCGCCGGTGCTGATCGCGCACCTGGCCGGGGCGACCGAACGGATCACCGTCGGCTCGGGTGGGGTGATGCTGCCCAACCACCGCCCGCTCGTCGTCGCGGAGCAGTTCGGCACCCTCGAGGCACTGCACCCCGGCCGGATCGACCTCGGCATCGGGCGCGCCCCGGGCACCGACCCGCAGACCGCCGCCGCGCTGCGCGGGACCGGGACCGACCGGCTGCACGCCCCCGACGACTTCCCCGACCAGCTCGTGGAGCTCGCGGCCTACTTCCGTGGCGACGCCGGTGTGCTCGCCGTACCGGCCGTGGGGAACGCTCCGACCATGTGGCTGCTCGGCTCGTCGGGCTACTCGGCGAAGGTCGCCGGGATGCTCGGGCTGCCGTTCGCCTTCGCCCACCACTTCTCGGCCGCGAACACGCTGCCCGCGCTGGAGCTCTACCGCGAGCACTTCCGGCCCTCGGCGCTGCTGGCGCAGCCGTACTCGATGATCGCCGCCGCCGTGACCTGCGCCGACACCGACGAGCGCGCCCACGAGCTGGCGCTGCCCTCGGCGCTGCAGTTCCTGCACCTGCGCCTCGGCGATCCGCGCCCGCTGCCCGGCCCCGAGGAGGTCGCGGCCTTCGACTGGACCGACCCGGCCCGGGCGTTCGTCGAGCAGCGCCACGCCGACCAGGTCATCGGCTCGCCGGAGACCGTGCGCGCCGGCGTCGAGGAGCTCGTGGCCCGGACCGGGGTGGACGAGCTGATGGTGACGACCTCGACCTTCCGCGGCGAGGACCGGCTGCGCTCCTACGAGCTGCTGGCCGGCGCCGTCGGCCTGCGTCCGGCGGCCGCGGCCGCCTGGCCCGGGGCGGGTGGGGCATGATCGCCGGCGTGAACGACGCCGCCGCCCGCTTCCGGGCCGCGATCGAGGCCGGAGACCTCGACGCGGCCGTCGCTCTCTGCAGCGACGACGTCGAGTTCCGCTCGCCCGTCGTGCACCGCCCCTACCGGGGCCGGGAGGCGTTGCGCCCCATCCTGGGCGCGGTGTTCACCGTCTTCGGCGGGTTCCACTACGTCGCCGGGTACTCCGGCGACGACGGGCACGTCCTCGAGTTCGCCGCGACCGTGGGGGAGCGCGAGGTGCAGGGCGTCGACATCCTGCGCACCGACGAGGAGGGCCGGATCCGCGAGCTCACCGTGCTCGTGCGGCCGCTGTCGGCCGCGGTCGCGCTGCGCGACCGCATGGGCCCGCTGCTCTCCTGACCCGTTGCCGCAGGTCGGCGTCGGGGTTGCCGCCGCCCGTCGATCGACGACGGCCGGTCGTCCCGCCGGATGCGGCCGTCCGGCCGTCCGGCGCTGGGCCGCCCGCGCGTCGTCGCACGCAACCGGCCGTTGCTCGACGCAGTGATCGTGTCGCCTGTGCATCCCTTCGGCCGCGGGCACGATGGTCCGCATGCCGCACCATGATCGGGCGATCCGGTCACGGAGCGCGCCATCACCCCGCTGACGTGCCGACATTCGAGTGACGTCGATCAGGTGGGCACAACGCCGCCCTCCGGTCCCTCGTTGACACAGCGAACTCGTTGACCGGGTGAGACCACGCCACCGTCCGGTTCCGCCGGCCGTCGACCAGAAGGGAGAGCCGGTTGCCCGCAGGCCCGCCCCCACCGCCGCGGTCGCGCCGCTCCCCCGAGTCCGATTCCCACGGATCGACCGGTTCCGGTCGTGCGGTCGACACCGAGGAGCGCCCGACCGGCCGGCACGGCAGCGACCAGGTCGCCCGCGCCGACTCCGGCGCTTCGGCACGGCACGGCGCCCCCGCCGGTGGACGGCGCGCGCGGTCCGCCGAGCCGGAGGCCCGTTCCTTCGCCGACGTCGTCCGGTCGACCGGGTCGACCGGACGTTCCGGCCCGGACGGGGCACGCGGCACCGGGGAGGACGGCGGCACCGG
>NZ_JAMXSG010000278.1:0-7589 GCF_024124365.1 Pseudonocardia sp. McavD-2-B | reverse complement strand
GCGACCGCCCTCGTCGCCGTCGCCGTCGCGGCTGCCCTCGCGGCCGCCGCCGTCGCGCCCGGCGCCGTCACGACGGCTGCCGCGCGGCTTGCGGGCGCCCTGGTGGTCGCCCTCGGAGTCGATGTACTCGGCGTCGAGCCCGGCGCGGGTGCGCGCGGACAGCGGGAGCCGCCCGGACGCCGTCGTCGGGATGTCGAGGTCGGTGAACAGGTGGTCCGAGGTCGAGTAGGTCTCGACCGGCTCGTCGATGCCCAGCGACAGGTCGTCGGAGATCATCTTCCAGCGGGGGGTCTCGTCCCAGTCCACCAGCGTGACCGCGACGCCCTCGCGCCCGGCGCGGCCGGTGCGGCCGATCCGGTGCACGTAGGTCTTGGCGTCCTCGGGGCACTGGTAGTTGATGACGTGCGTGACGCCGGTGACGTCGATGCCGCGGGCCGCGACGTCGGTCGCGACCAGCACGTCGACCTTCTCCGCGCGGAACGCGCGCAGCGCCTGCTCACGGGCGCCCTGGCCGAGGTCACCGTGCACCGCGGCGGCGGCGAAGCCGCGCTCGGCGAGGTCGTCGGCGACCCGCTGGGCGGTCCGCTTGGTCCGGGTGAAGATCATTGTCAGGCCGCGGTCCCTGGCCTGCAGGGCCCGGGTGACCAGCTCGACCTTGTCCATCGCGTGCGCGCGGTAGACGAGCTGCTTGGTCCGCTCGTGGATGGAGCCCTGGTCGGCCTCCTCCGCGCGGATGTGCGTCGGGCGGGTCAGGAAGGCGCGCGAGAGCTGGACGATCGGGCCCGGCATGGTGGCCGAGAACAGCATCGTGTGCCGCTCCTCGGGGAGCATGCGCAGGATCCGCTCGACGTCGGGCAGGAAGCCCAGGTCCAGCATCTCGTCGGCCTCGTCGAGGACGAGCGCCTTGACCCGGCCGAGGACCAGGTGGCGCTGCTCGGCGAGGTCGAGCAGCCGGCCCGGGGTGCCGACGATGACGTCGACGCCCTTGCGCAGGGCCTCCAGCTGCGGCTCGTAGGCACGGCCGCCGTAGATGGCGACGACGCGCACGCCCAGGTTCTTGCCCGCGGCGGCGATGTCCCGGGCGACCTGCACGCACAGCTCGCGGGTCGGGACGACGACGAGCGCCTGCGGGACGTCCTTGGTGCGGTCGGCGGCCTCGCCCTCGGCGGTGGCCGCGGCACGCTCACCGGGCGGGGTGATCCGCTGCAGCAGCGGGACGCCGAAGCCCAGCGTCTTGCCGGTGCCGGTGCGGGCCTGGCCGATGACGTCCTCGCCGGCGAGCGCCAGCGGGAGGGTGAGCTCCTGGATCGCGAACGTGCGCACGATGTCGTTCTCCGCGAGCGCGGAGACGATCTCGGGCCGGACGCCGAGCTCGGCGAAGGTCGGGGGGAGCTTCTCGCCGCCGGGGTTGGTCACGCCGAGCGGGGTCTCGCTGGGGGTGATGCCGGTGGGCAGGAAGCCCGGGTCGGCCTCGGGGGTGTCGGTGCTGTCGACTCGGGACAGTGTGATCGCCTCTCTCCGCGCACAGGAGCCGTGGCGTGGCTCGTCGACCGGCCCCGGGCCGTCGGGGACGGTCCGGGCGGGAGAGCCGCCGAGGCGCTGCGCGCACCAGTTCGGGTGCGGGTCCCGGTGAGACGTGCTCGGCCGTGTCGGCCGCTCGTCCCGTTACCCGGTCCCCGCGCGGTGGGCGCGTCCGCATGGAGTTCCATGAGCCCGAAATCCGGTGACGCGCTGCCCGCATGGTACCCGTCGCGGCGCGCGAACACGACGGCGCGGGCGTCGCCGGGTGTGGTGAGTTGTCTCGCCCCGTGGCCCGGGCGGCCGCCGCGGGCCGCCCGGCGGGCCCGTACGGCCCGGTTAGGGTGACGGTCATGACCACTGGAGGCGACGCGCCGACGGCCGCGACCGTGGAGCTGCTCGGCGTGCTGGCCTACGGCGAGCTGTCGGCGTTCGACCGGCTCGCCGAGGATGCCCGGGCCGCGCCGACGCTGGCCGGCCGCGCGCAGCTGTCGACGATGGCGGCCGCCGAGATCGGCCACTTCCGCCTCATCGAGGACCACCTGGGTCGCAGCGGGATCGCCGTCGCCGACGCGATGGCGCCGTTCGTCGCGCTGATCGACAGCTACCACGCCTCGACCGCCCCGCGGAGCTGGTTGGAGTCGCTGGTCAAGGCCTACCTCGGCGACGGTCTCGGCGCCGACTTCTACCGTGAGGTCGCGGGCTGGGTGGACCCCGGCACCGGCGACCTGGTGCAGCGGGTGCTCGCCGACACCGGGCACTCCGCCTTCGCCGAGCGCGAGGTGCAGGCCGCCTGCACCGCCAACCCGGCGCAGCGCGACCGGCTGGCCCTGTGGGGCAGGCGGCTGCTCGGCGAGGCCGTCACCCACGCCCAGCGGGTCGTCGCCGAGCGCGACGAGCTGGCCGAGTTCATCGTGCTCGGCTCGGGGGAGAAGGGCGGTGTGGCCGGGCTCATCCGGAAGGTGCAGACCGCGCACGGCCGCCGGATGGGCAGGCTCGGACTCTCCTGAGCCCCGGCCCGGCGGTCCGCTCCCGGCTCGCCGATGCTCCGGCCCGATCTGGACTAGCCTGGCGAGGGCAAGGTGATCAGAAGTGACGGATCGGGAGGACCACCGGTGAAGGTCAAGATCGGCATCGCGGAGACCCCGCGGGAGCTCGTGGTGTCCAGCGACCGCACGCCGGACGAGGTGGCCCAGCTCGTGAGCGGGGCGATGAAGTCCGACGACGGACTGCTGGACCTCACCGACGACGAGGGCCGTCGCTACGTCGTCCCGGTCGCCCGCATCTCGTACGTGGAGATCGGCCCGACCGAGGAGCGCCGGGTCGGGTTCGGCCTCAGCGGCTGAACGCACACGGAGTCGTCCGGGCCCGGTACCCGTCCGCGGGACCGGGCCCGACGCGTGTCCGGAGCCGGTGTGCGCGGGTCAGTCGGTCTCCGGCGGGGGCGGCCCGTCCAGCGCGAACGGCGGCCTGCCGGTGCCGGTGATCCGGAACCGGTCCCACACGTCCGGCTCGGACAGCGTGCCGACGGCGGCGTGCCCGGGCGTCCGGACCTCGGCGGTGCCGCCGCGGCTGCCGAGCAGCGCGGTGAGCCGGGGGTGCGCGGCGACCCGGCCGGACCAGTGGAGCCTGCCGTCGAAGGGCTCGTGCCGGGCGTCGAGGAGCACCTCGACGTCGACGGTCTCCCCGCCGAGCACCAGGGTGGCGGGCCCGCGGTAGCCCTCGTCGTGGTCGCCGCTCACCGGTCGCGCCCCGAGGCGTCGTGCACCTGCGGCTCGGGGACCAGCCGCAGGATGTCGGCGTTCGCGGTGGGGGAGTCGATCCCGGCGACGCCGGCGATCCCGCCCCAGATCAGCGCGGACAGGTAGTTGGTGAGTGCGTCACGGCTCATCGTCCGGCGCTCCAGCCACCACTCGCCCGCGGTCTGGACCATCCCGATGATCCCGTGCGCCCACGCCTCGGCGCCGCCGGAGTCGCGGCCCTCGGCGCGCAGCCGCTCCCCGAACAGGGTGGTGAGCAGGGCGCCGATCTGGCCGCGGACATCCTGCGCGATCTCGGCGCCCGGCACCGGCTCGGCCGGGTTCGCGACGACGAACCGGTACAGCTGGGGCTCGTCCTCGATCATCCCGAGGTAGGCGTCGATGACGGCGGCGACGTGCTCGATCGGCTCGGCATCGATCGCCAGCACCGGGTAGATCCGCTGCATCAGCATGTCCGCGGCGTGCTCGCTGACGGCCCGCTGCAGGTCGGCGCGATCGGCGAAGTGCCGGTAGAGCACCGGCTTGGTGATGCCGGCCGCGGCCGCGATCTGGGCGACCGAGACCCCCGGGCCGTGCTCGCGGATCGCCTCGACGGCGGCGGAGACCATCTCGGTCCGCCGTTCCTCCCGTCGGCGGCTGCGCGCGTCCGGCTTGACATCCCTCGTGTCCTGGGGCACGTTACCAGTGGTAACCGTTACCGGCGGTAACAGCAAGGGTTCCGGGTGTGGAACCCGCCACCGCAGGCCCCTCCCAGCAGGAAGGCGCGACCGATGAGCGCTCCCGCCCGCACCGGCAGCAAGACCAACCTCGCCGACCGCGAGGACACCGCCCGACGGCTGCTCAAGAGCTCGGTCACGACCTCCTACGACCCGTCGATCGACATCGACTGGGACGCCCCGCTGGTCGAGGGCAGGTACGGCATCGTCCCCGAGCGCGTGTCGCTCTACGGCACGCCGCTGTGGGACGGCCTCACCGAGGAGCAGCGGATCACGCTGTCGGTGCACGAGTTCTGCAGCGTCGCCCGGATCGGGCTGTGGTTCGAGATGATCCTGATGCAGATGCTGCTGCGCTACGCCTACGACCGCGACCCGCGTCGCGCGCACATCCAGTACGCGCTGGTCGAGATCGCCGACGAGTGCCGGCACTCGATGATGTTCGCCAAGGCCACCGAGCGCTACGGCGTGCCGGACTACGCCCCGCGCCGGCTCACCCACGAGCAGGGCCGGCTGATGAAGACCATCGGCACCGGCCCGGCGATGTTCGCCGGCACCCTCTACGTCGAGGAGATCCTCGACCAGCTCCAGCGGGAGGGCATGCGCGACGAGCGCGTCCAGCCGCTGTCCCGCATGATCAACAAGATTCACGTCACCGAGGAGGCGCGGCACGTCCGCTACGCCCGGGAGGAGCTGCAGCGGATCATGCCGAGGACCAACCGCGCCGAGCGCGCCTGGGCCCGCTACCTCACCGCGCGGATCGCGTTCGTCGTCGCCCGCAACCTCGTCCACCCCGAGGTCTACCGCAGCGTCGGGATCGATCCGGCCGTCGGGCGGAAGGCGGCGCTGGCCAACCCGCACCACCACGAGATGCTGCGCTGGTCCTCGCGCAAGCTCGTGCCGTTCCTGCGCGAGCAGGGGATCGTCGGCGGCCCGACGGAGACCCTGTGGAAGCGCGCCCACCTGATCTGAGGAGGCATCCCGCGATGAGTACACGGATCGTCACCCGTGACGGGACCGGCCTGTTCGCCCGGGTCTCGGGCCCGGAGTCGGCGCCGGTCACGGTGCTGCTGGCGCACGGCTGGACCCTCGACGAGCGCTGCTGGGCCCCGGTCGCGGACGCCCTCGCGGTCGGTGCGCCCGGCGGCGGCCCCGCGCCGCGGGTGATCCGCTACGACCACCGCGCGCACGGCCGCTCCGACGACACCCCCGACGAGCTCAAGACCCTCGACGTCCTCGCCGACGACATGGCCGAGGTGATCACCCGGCTCGCCCCGACCGGGCCGCTGGTGATCGCCGGGCACTCGATGGGCGGGATGACGGCGATGGCGCTGGCCCAGCGCCACCCCGACCTCGTCGCGTCCCGGGTCACCGGTGTCGCGCTCGTCGCGACCGCCAGCGGCGGCCTCGGGGCGGCGGCGACGCTCGGGATGACCGGGCGGCCCGCGAAGATGTTCCTGGCCGGCAAGGACAAGGTGACCGTCAGCCCGCTGTGGACCGGGCGCCGGTCGCTGTCGACCCACCCCACGCTGCTGCGGGCCGGGCTGCAGCCGTTGCTGCTCGGCACCCGGCCGGACCGGCTCGCCGTCCGCGCGACCTGCGAGGCGATCGCCGACTGCCGCCCGACGACGGTCTCCGGGTTCACCCCGACCCTCACCAGCCACGAGCGCGACGAGGCGCTGGCGGCGTTCTCGTCGCTGCCGGTGGAGATCCTCGTGGGGACCCGGGACCGGCTCACACCGCCGCGGTTCGCCCGGCGGATCCATCGCAGCCTGCCGCGCGCCGAGCTGACCGTGTTCCCCGGCGCCGGGCACATGCTCCCGGTGGAGCGGGTCGGCGGGGTCACCGGCCGGATCGCCGCGCTGGTGCGCCGCGCCGGGGCGGAGCAGGCGGCCTGAGCCGCTCGCCCCGCCGCCGGGGCCGGGTCGTCAGATCTGGTCGAGGCCCTGCTTCGGGAACCCGGCGATGCCCCGCCAGGCCAGCGAGGCCATCAGCGCCACGGCCTCGTCGCGCGGGACCCGCTGGTCGGAGTCCAGCCAGAACTGGGCGCCGACCTGGCTCAGCCCGACGAGACCGACGGCGAGCAGCCGCGCACGGTCCTGGTCCAGGCCGGCGTCGGTGGTGACCGCGCCGGCGACCGCGTCGATGCAGCGGTCCAGCGCGCTCTCCACCAGCGCCGCGGCCTCCGGGTCGCCCCGCAGGTCGGACTCGAACACCAGGCGGTAGGCCTTGCCCTCGCCGGCGACGAAGTCGAAGTACGCCGCGACGGCGGCCTGCACGCGCTCCTTGTTGTGCTCGGTCCGCTCGATGGCGTTGGAGACCCGCTCGACGAGCTCCTCGGCGTAGGTCGTGAGCAGCGCCTGGTACAGCTCCAGTTTCCCGGGGAAGTGCTGGTACAGCACGGGCTTGGAGACGCCTGCCCGCTCGGCGATGTCGTCCATCGCGGCGGCGTGGTAGCCCTGGTCGGCGAACACGTCGCGGGCGGCCAGCAGCAGCTGGGCGCGCCGCGCACCGCGGGACAGTCGTGCGCCCCGTGGCGTGGCGGTTCCGGTCATGGGCCCCCTACCTCTCACCCGTCGTGGGAATACCCTACTAGCAGGTAACCGCGTTGACGAACGATCCGTGAACGGGCTTCTCCGCAGAAGGGTGACAACCTCTCACGATCGGCGGTGCGGGCCCCGGGCGGCGAGCCCGAGCGCACCCAGGACCGGCACGGCGGCCACCACGACCGCGGGCGTCCCCAGTACGGCGAGGACCACGCCGGCCACGGCGAGCACCACGGCCGCACGGACGTACGAGCGGACCTGAGCCCGCGCACGGCGGGCGATCAGCAGGGCGGCGGCCACCTCCGCGGGGCCGCCACGGGCGCAGATCCTCTCCGATCCGGGTGCGGGCACCACGACCGGGTCCGGCCGCGCGTCCGGAACGTCGTCCGGGCCGTCCGCGGACCCGGGTCCGGCCCCGTCGGCGGCGGGCCAGGGGACCAGCTCCACGGCCAGATCGGCGGCGGCCAGGGCGGCCTCGTCGGTGGCCGGGTCGGCCGCCACCGCGACCGTGCGGCCGCGTACCCGCAGCCCGGCGACGGCCGCGGCCCGCGCCGCCGCGTCCAACCCCGGGCGTACGGCGTCGGGGTCGGCCGGGGCGAGACCGGACGCCGCGGCGAGGGCGCGGGCGGCGCCGTCGTCGTCGGGGGTGAGCAGGACCGGCGCGACCCCGGCCGCGGCCAGTTCCGCCACCCCCGGTCGGGCCGCGGGGTGCGGTGCACGCGGTAGCGCGAGCACGGCGCGCGCGCACCCGTCCCAGGCGACGACGAGCACGGCGCGGCCCTCGGCCACCGCCCGCTCCCGCTCCACCGACAGCGGAGGGGGCACCCGGATCCCGTGCTCGGCCAACCAGTCCGGGCCGCCGAGCAGGACCGCGTGCGCGACGACGGTGGCCGTGGCGCCGCCGTCGCCCGGGCCGGGCTCCCGCAGCTCGGCCACCAGGCCGGACACCCCGAGGCCGGGCTGCTCGTCGGCCTCCGCGACGTCGGGCACCGGGCCGTCGACGGCGCCGGCCAGCGCCCGCTCCGCGACGCGCAGGTCCGACCCGGGTCGCG
>NZ_JAMXSG010000277.1:0-7623 GCF_024124365.1 Pseudonocardia sp. McavD-2-B | reverse complement strand
GGGCGCCGGCTCGGTCCCGGGCCGGGCCTCGACGCCGGAGTGGTTCTCGGCCTCGGGCCGCGGGTACGGCGCGGGCGCGGTGCCCTGGGGCCGCTGCCCGGCGACGCCGGCGTAGCCGACCGGGTACTCGGTCATGAGCTCCACGAAGCGGTCGAACAGGTCCGACGCGTCGTGCGGGCCCGCGGCGGCCTCCGGGTGGTACTGCACGGAGAACGCCGGGAAGTCGAGCCCGGCCATGCCCTCGACGCAGCCGTCGTTGGGGCAGGTGTGGGTGATCTGCGCGCGGCCGTAGGGGGTGTCGAACTCCTCGCCCGCCTCGCCGGACACCGCGAAGCCGTGGTTCTGCGAGGTGATCGCGATCCGCCCGGTGGCGTGCTCGACGACCGGGATGTTGATGCCCCGGTGGCCGTAGCGCAGCTTGTAGGTGGACCGGCCGAGCGCGCGGCCGAGGATCTGGTTGCCGAAGCAGATCCCGAACAGCGGGATGCGCCGCTCCAGGACCTGCCGGGCGAGTGCGACCGGGCCGTCGGCGGTGGCCGGGTCCCCCGGGCCGTTGGCCAGGAAGAAGCCGTCCGGGCGCAGCGACTCGACGGTCTCGATGGTGCTCGACGCGGGCAGCACGTGCACCTCGATGCCGCGGGCGGCCATCATCCGCGGGGTGTTGAACTTGATGCCGACGTCCAGGGCGGCGACGACGAAGCGCCGCTCCCCCACCGCGGGCACCACGTAGGTCTCGGCGGTGGTGACGGCGCCGTAGAGGTCGGCGCCCTCCATCTGCGGGGCCTGCCTGACCCGCTCGACCAGCTCGTCGTCGGCGGCGAGGGCGGTGCCGGAGAAGATCCCGGCGCGCATGGCGCCCTGCTCGCGCAGGTGGCGCACCGCGGCGCGGGTGTCGATCCCGGCGATCCCGACGACCCCCTGGGCCCGCAGCGCGTCCTCCAGCGAGCCGGTCGCCCGCCAGTTCGACGGCCGCCGGGCCGGGTCGCGCACGACGTAGCCCGCGACCTGGATCGCCCGCGACTCGTCGTCCTCGTCGTTCCAGCCGGTGTTGCCGATCTGCGGTGCGGTCTGCAGCACGATCTGGCGGTGGTACGACGGGTCGGTGAGGGTCTCCTGGTAGCCGGTCATGCCGGTGGTGAACACGGCCTCACCCAGGGTCTGCCCGGTGGCGCCGTAGGCCTCACCGCGGAAGATCCGCCCGTCCTCGAGAACCAAAAGCGCGGTCACTGCACAACCTTCCCGTCCTGCGCGGTGATGCGTCCCCGCAGCACCGTCGCGACCACCGTTCCGGGCAGCCGCATTCCCTCGTACGGCGTGTTCGCCGCCTTGCTCGCCAGCTCCGCACCGCGGACCGTCCAGACCCCGTCCGGGTCGACCAGCGCGAACGTCGCCGGCTCCCCCTCCGCGATCGGACGGCCCTGGTCGGGCAGGTTCCCGATCTCCGCGGGGCGCTCCGACAGCACCCGCGCGACGCCGTGCCAGTCCAGCAGGCCCGGCTCCACCATCGTCTCGACCAGCACCGACAGCGCGGTCTGCAGGCCCAGCATGCCCGGCTTCGCGGCCTGCCACTCGGTGTCCTTGTACTGCGCGGCGTGCGGGGCGTGGTCGGTCGCGACGACGTCGATCACGCCCTCGGCCAGCGCCTCGCGCATCGCGCGGGTGTCGTCGGCGGTGCGCAGCGGCGGGTTGACCTTGTTCACCGGGTCGTAGCCGGTCAGCCGGGAGTCGGTGAGCAGCAGGTGGTGCGGGGTGACCTCGGCCGACACCCGCACGCCCTGGGCCTTGGCCGCGCGCAGCACGTCGATCGTGCGGGCGGTGGAGATGTGGCAGACGTGCAGCCGCGCGCCGGCCTCGCGGGCCAGCGCGCAGTCGCGGGCGACGATCGTCTCCTCCGCGGTGGCGGGCCACCCGGCGAGCCCGAGCCGCGCGGCGACGGCACCCTCGTGCGCCTGGGCGCCGCCGGTGAGGCGGTGGTCCTCGGCGTGCTGGGCGACGACGACGTCGAGCGCGGAGGCGTACTCCAGCGCGCGGCGCATGATCAGCGGGTCGTTCACGCAGCGGCCGTCGTCGGAGAACATCCGCACCGCGGCGCGGGAGGCGGCCATCGTGCCGAGCTCGGCGAGCTTCTCGCCGCCGAGGCCGACGGTGACCGCACCGACCGGGTGCACGTCGACCAGCCCGATCTCCTCGCCGCGCCGGCGCACGTGCTCGACGACGACGTCGGAGTCGGCGACCGGGGTGGTGTTCGGCATCGCGAACACGGCGGTGAACCCGCCGAGCGCCGCGGCACGGCTGCCGGTCTCGATGGTCTCGGACTCCTCGCCGCCCGGCTCGCGCAGGTGCACGTGCAGGTCGACGAAGCCGGGCAGCAGCACGGCGCCGTCGGCGTCGAGGACCTCGGCGCCCTCGGGCGCGGTCAGGCCGGTGCCGATGGTGGCGACGACGCCGTCGGCGACGAGCACGTCGACCGGGTCCCCGCCGTAGGGCCGGGTGTTGCGGATCAGCAGGTCGGTCATTCGGGAGCTCCGGCGAGAAGGTGGTAGAGGACGGCCATCCGCACGTGCACGCCGTTGCGCACCTGGGCCAGGACGGCGGAGTTGGGGGCGTCGGCGACCGCGGGGGCGATCTCCATGCCGCGGATCATCGGGCCGGGGTGCAGGACGACCGCGTGGTCGGGCAGGAGCCCCGCGCGGTCCTCGGACAGCCCGAAGCGCACCGCGTACTCGCGCGCGGAGGGGAAGAAGCCGCCGTGCATCCGCTCGGACTGCACGCGCAGCATCATGACCGCGTCGAGCGCGGGCAGCTCGGCGTCCAGCTCGTGGGACACCCGGCACGGCCAGGACTCGACGCCGGTGGGCAGCAGCGTCGGCGGCGCGACGAGCACGACCTCGGCCCCGAGGGTCGCGAGCAGCAGCACGTTGGACCGGGCGACCCGGGAGTGCAGGACGTCGCCGACGATCCCGATCCGCCGCCCGGCGATGCCGCCGAGCCGGTCGCGCAGGGTCGCGGCGTCGAGCAGCGCCTGGGTGGGGTGCTCGTGGGTGCCGTCACCGGCGTTGACGATCGCCGTGGGGGTGCCGGTGACCTCGCGGTCGGCGTCCGCCCAGTGCGCGAGCCGGTGCGCCGACCCCGAGGCGGGGTGGCGCACGACCACGCAGTCCGCGCCCATCGAGGACAGGGTCAGCGCGGTGTCGCGCAGCGACTCGCCCTTGGAGACCGAGGAGCCGGAGGCGGACACGTTCACGGTGTCGGCGCTCATCCACTTGCCGGCGATCTCGAACGACACCCGGGTGCGGGTGGAGTTCTCGTAGAACATCGTGATGACCGTGCGGCCGCGCAGCGTCGGCAGCTTGCGCACCTCGCGGCCGAGCAGCGCCTCGCGCAGCCGGTCGGAGGTGTCGAGCAGCGCGGTGGCCTCGGCGGCGTCGAGGTCGGCGACCGAGAGCAGGTGTCTCACCTGTCCCCCTCTCCCTGGGTGATCCAGACGCCGTCGCTGCCGTCGATCTCGGTCAGCGAGACCAGGATCTGCTCCGAGCGCGACGTCGGGACGTTCTTGCCGACGTAGTCGGCGCGGATCGGGAGCTCCCGGTGGCCGCGGTCGATCAGCACGGCGAGCTGCACCGCACGCGGACGGCCCTCGTCGCGCAGGGCGTCGAGCGCGGCGCGGGTGGTGCGCCCGGACATGAGGACGTCGTCGACGAGCACGACCAGCCGGTCGTCCACGCCGCCCTCGGGCACCGCGGTGGACTCCAGCGCACGGGCCGGGCCGCGGCGCAGGTCGTCGCGGTAGAGGGTGGCGTCGACCGAGCCGACCGCCGGTGCGGCCCCGGCGAAGTCCGTGATCGCGGCGGCGAGCCGGTGGGCCAGGTGCACGCCGCGGGTGGGGACGCCCAGGAGCACGAGCCCGTCGGGGTTCTCGGCGCTGAAGGCGGTCTTCTCGATGATCTGGTGCGCGATGCGCGCGACGGTGCGGGTGACGTCGGCGGCGGACAGCAGTTCCCGTGCGGGCTGCTGTGCGTCGGCGTCCCCGCGGCGGTTCTGCGCCACGAGGTGGTCTCCTTCCCCGCCTCACCGGACGGGTCTTAAAGGACGGTCGTACACGAGCTGTGCGCCAACCTAGCAACTCGGCGGGTGCCCGCGCGGGACGGCCGCAGCGCGCCACACCGCGAGCCGCGCCACAGCCGCGTCACCCGTTCGAGGTCACGTTCCCGTCACGATGCGCGATGGCCGACGGCCGTCCGGCACGACACCTTGCGATACCCGATTCTGCCCATGCGCACCCACAGGGGCGGGTGGTGGGATCGCGTACCCACACCCTGCGCTACCGCTGACGAGGGACGTGGACTGCCCCGTTCGTGTGGGAAACCGCTCGTCAACCCCCCGAGCAGGGGGTCGAACTTGACGGTGCCGGACCGGACCCGGAGGATTACTCTCCGTATCAATCAGCACGCGTGCAGCAGCGCCGCGACGAGCGGGACGGTCGGGACGCCGGCACCCGCCGGAGCTGCCGCCCCGAACGGGACCACCCACAGGGGCGACGACGCGGCAGGCGCGACAACGCCACCGGTGCACCGCCGGTGACCGGCCGGTCCGGCCACACCGGTACGGACCGTCAGGAACGAGGAGATCGATGGGCGACTACGCCAAGGCGCTCGGGGGCAAGCTCCGGGCGATCAGGCAGCAACAGGGGCTCTCCCTGCACGGCGTCGAGCAGAAGTCGGGCGGACGCTGGAAAGCGGTCGTCGTGGGCTCCTACGAGCGCGGGGACCGTGCGGTCACCGTGCAGAAGCTGGCCGAGCTGGCCGACTTCTACGGCGTCCCGGTGGCCGAGCTGCTCCCCGAGGGCCGCATCCCCTCCGGCAGCGAGCCCGCGACGAAGATCGTGATCAACCTGGAGCGGCTGCAGCAGCTCCCCGCGGACAAGGTCGGGCCGCTGGCCCGCTACGCCGCGGCCATCCAGAGCCAGCGCGGCGACTACAACGGCAAGGTGCTCTCGATCCGCGCCGAGGACCTGCGTTCGCTCGCGATCATCTACGACATGTCCCCCGGCGAGCTGACCGACCAGCTCATCGACTGGGGAGTGCTCCCGCCCGAGGCGCGTCCCGGGCAGCACGTGGGATGATCTGTTCCACCGGCCGCGTCCCAGGGGAAGGGTGACGCGACCGGTCGGGCGGTGGCCGGGGTCTGCACAGTCCCCCGGCCACCGCCCTTCGTGCGTTCAGGCCCTGGTCAGAGGGTCGCGCGCAGGTGCTCGGCGATGTCGGAGATCTGGCCGAGCACCCCGTTGACGTAGCGCGGGGAGTCGTCGGTCGACAGCGTCCGGGCCAGCTCGACGGCCTCGGTGATCGCGACCGGGTCGTCGACGTCGTCGACCCACAGCAGCTCGTAGATCCCGAGCCGCAGCAGGCCGCGGTCGACCGCGGGCATCCGGTCGACGTCCCAGCCCTCGGCGTGCTCGGCGATCAGCTGGTCGATCCGGTCCCGGTGGGTCGCGACGCCCTCGACGAGCCGCGCCGCGTAGTCCTGCACGGGCGGCGCGTCGTCGGTCTCGCGGCGCGCGGCGAGCACGGACAGGGCGTCCTCACCGCGGGCCTCGGCCTCGAAGAGGATGTCCAGTGCCCGTTTACGGGCCTTGGTGCGTGCGCGCACCTCAGCTCACGCGGCCGAGGTAACGGCCGTCCCGGGTGTCGACCTTGACCTTGGTGCCGCTCTCCAGGAACAGCGGCACCTGGATCTCGGCGCCGGTCTCCAGGGTCGCGGGCTTGGTGCCGCCGGTGGAGCGGTCACCCTGCAGGCCCGGGTCGGTGTGGGAGATGACCAGCTCGACCGAGGTCGGGAGCTCGATGAACAGCGGCTCGCCCTCGTGCAGCGACACCTGGGCGGAGGCGTTCTCCAGCAGGTAGCGCGCGGCGTCGCCGACGGCCTTCTCCGGGATCGGGATCTGGTCGAAGGTGTCGCCGTCCATGAAGACGAAGTCGGTGCCCTCGCGGTACAGGTAGGTCATGTCGCGGCGGTCCACCGTCGCGGTGTCGACCTTGGTGCCCGCGTTGAAGGTCCGGTCCACGACCTTCCCGGACATCACGTTCTTCAGCGTGGTGCGAACGAACGCACCGCCCTTGCCGGGCTTGACGTGCTGGAACGCCGTCACGGTCCACAGCTGGCCCTCGATGTTCAGGACCAGGCCGTTCTTCAGGTCGTTCGTGGTCGCCACGTGCGCGCTCTCCTGCTCGGATCTCGGATTCGTGCGTCGGTCAGGGTACCGCCACCCGGTTCACCGGCCCGCCCGAGGGGCGGGCGACCTGCCAGGATGGGCGCCATGACGGTGCGGGTGGTGGTGGCCGACGACCAGGCGGTGGTGCGGGCGGGGCTGCGGACGGTGCTCGCGGCGGCGCCGGACATCGACGTCGTCGGGGAGGCCGGGGACGGCGCGGAGGCCGCCGAGCTGGCCGAGACCCTGCGCCCGGACGTCGTGCTGATGGACGTCCGGATGCCCGGCACCGACGGCATCGAGGGGACCCGGCGGATCCGCGCGCTGCGCGACCCCGGCATCCGTGTGCTGGTGGTGACGACGTTCGACCTGGACCGCCACGTCTACGACGCCCTGCGGGCCGGCGCGTCCGGCTTCGTGCTGAAGGACGTCGAGCCGGAGGACCTCCAGGTCGCGGTCCGCACCGTGCACGCCGGGCACGAGCTGTTCGCGCCGTCGGTCACGCGGCGGCTCGTCGGCTCGTTCGTCCCGGCCGACCCGCCCGCCCCGGCCGGGCCCGCGGCCGGGCTGACCGAGCGGGAGCGGGAGGTGCTCGGGCTGGTCGCCGCCGGGCTGTCCAACGCCGAGATCGCCGACCGGCTGGTGCTGGGCGGTACGACGGTCAAGACCCACGTCTCGAACCTGCTCACCAAGCTGGGGCTGCGCGACCGGGTGCAGCTGGTGGTGTTCGCCTACGAGCACGGGCTGGTGGGAGCCGCCGGTGCCGACGGCTGAGCCCGGCCCGGACGCCCCCGCGCCCGCCCCCACGCCGCTGCCCGGCACGCGCGCCGGGGATGTCGCGCTGGCGGTGCTGGCGCTGATCCTGGTCGCCCAGGAGCTGGTCACCGCCCTGGTCCTGGAGATCCCCGGCTACACCCACCGGCTCACCCCGCCGCTGTCCGTGGCGCTGGCGGCGGTGCTGAGCCCGGCGATGGCCGCCACCGTGCTGCTGCGCCGCCACCGGCCGCGGCGCGCCTACCTGGTCCTGGCCGTGCTCACCGCCCCGGCGATGGCGTTCCTCGGCGGGTTCGCGACGTTGCTGTGGCCGCTGCTGGCCTTCTCCGTCGCGCGGGCTCCGCAGCGCGGACCGGCCGGCGCGGCGGCCTGGGTGACGCTGCCCTGGCTCGGGGCGCTCGGCCTGGCCGGGCTGCTGCGCGTCCCGGTGTCGCCGGATCCGGCGACCGAGGCGGGGATGCTCGTCGGCGGCTCGGTGGTGGTGGCGCCGCTGCTGGTGATCGCCGCCCTCGCAGGGCGCTGGAGCCGGTCCGCCGCGCTGCGCGCCGACCGGGAACGGGCCGAGACCGACCGGCTGCGGCACGGCACCGCGCTGGCCGCCGAGCGGTCCCGGATCGCCGAGGAGATCGGCGGCGGGGTGC
>NZ_JAMXSG010000276.1:0-7689 GCF_024124365.1 Pseudonocardia sp. McavD-2-B | reverse complement strand
GGCGGGGCTCGCGCTGACCGCCGTCTGCGGGGCGCGCGTCGCACCCGGTGTCGGTACGGTCCTGGAGCTGACCGGCTTCGGCGACGAGCTGGCCGGCGCCGGTCTCGTCGTCACCGGGGAGGGCAGGCTGGACGCCCAGACCCTGCACGGCAAGGCCCCGGCCGGGGTCGCCGCCGCCGCCCGCGCGGTCGGGACCCCGGTCGTCGCCGTCGCCGGGCAGGTGACCCTCGGCCCGGCCGCACTGCGGGCCGCGGGTTTCCTCGCGACCTACGCGCTCACCGACACCGCCCTCGACCACCGCGACGCGGTCGAGCGCGCCGCCGAGCTGCTGCGTCTGCTCGGCGCCCGGATCGCCACCGACCACCCGTCCCCCACCCGCCCGATGATCAGGAGCAGACCGTGACCGACCCCTCGCTCATCGACCTCGCCTCCCGCGCGCTCGGCGGCTCGGTCGTCGCCGCGAACGACGAGTTCTTCGCCCAGCGCGAGAACCTCATCACCGCCGCCCCGCCCCGCTTCGACCCCGACGAGTTCGGTCTGAAGGGCAAGGTCTACGACGGCTGGGAGACCCGGCGCCGCCGCGAGCCCGGCCACGACTGGGCCCTGGTCCGCCTGGGCGCGCCGGGCGTGGTGGACCACGTCGTCGTCGACACCTCCTGGTTCAGGGGCAACTACCCGCCGGAGATCGCCGTCGAGGCGACCGCCGTCGACGGCCACCCCTCCCCCGACGAGCTGGAGAAGGCGCCCTGGCACGAGATCGTGCCGCGCTCGGCGTGCGCCGGGCACACCGCCAACGTCTATCCGGTGACCGACACCCGCCGGGCCACCCACCTGCGGCTGATCATGCACCCGGACGGCGGGATCGCCCGGTTCCGGGTGCTCGGCCGGGTGCTGCCCGACCCGCGGTTCCTCGAGGGCACCGTGGACCTGCTCGCGGCGGAGAACGGCGGGCACGTCACCGGCTGCTCCGACGAGTTCTACTCCTCCCCCGGCAACCTGCTGCTGCCCGGGAAGGCACGGCACATGGGCGAGGGCTGGGAGAACGCGCGGCGCCGCGACGGCGGCAACGACTGGGTCGAGTTCGCGCTCGCCGCGGGCGGGGTCCCGCGGCACGTGGAGGTCGACACGACCTGGTTCGTCGGGAACGCACCGGGCTGGGTCTCGATCAGCACCCGCGACGAGCGCACCGGCGGGTCGTGGACGGTGCTGCGCGACCGCGAGCGGGTGCAGCCCGACACCCGGCACCGTTTCCTGCTGCCCGGCGCCGCACCGGCCACCCACCTGCGTCTGGACGTGTTCCCCGACGGCGGGCTGTCCCGGCTGCGGTGCTGGGGCGAGCTGGACGAGGACGGCGCGGCCGCCGTGCGCCGCGCCCTCGACGCGGCGGGCTGACGGCCCGGGGCCGGTCGGGGTCAGGTACCGGCGGAGACCGGCCTGCCACCCGTGCGGTCGTCGCCGGCCCGGCGCGGCCCGGGCACGGTCCCGGTTCCACCGGCGGTGTCGGCACGGGCCGCGGTCAGCGTCCGGACGGCGACCTCGGCGGAGGGGAAGGCACTGCAGCGCTGCAGGACCTGGCGGGCGGGCAGCGGCAGCAGCTCCGCCCGGCCGCCGCACCCGGCCAGGTGCAGACGCACACCCTCGGCACGCGAGCGGGCGACGACCACGCCGAGCCGCTCGGTGGCGGGCCCGTCGAAGGCGTTGACCCCGGAGAGGTCGACGACGACGTGTCCCGGGGTCCGGCCGCACCGAGCCTGCGCGTCGAGCATCCGCGCCAGCGCCTCCACTCCCGGACGGTCCAGCCGCCCGGACACCCGGACCAGCCGCACCCCCGGTCCCGCCGTCTCGACCGCCAGCCCGATCCCCGTCTGCCCCGCCACGTCCGCCTCCTCGCCGCGCCGGGCCCGCCCGGGCCCGGACACCCGCGGCCTTCCCGGAGCTCCGCGGTCTACACCCGCACGGACGGCTTGATCGATACCGTCGCCCGGTTCGGGGAAACCGGACCAATCCGGCCGCACCGCGTGATATACATCACCTCGCGTGAGCAGCCGGTCTCCCACCGGCACGCACCCGCCTCGTCGCGGGCCACGCACCCCGAGGACCCACCACCCGTCGCTGGGGAGCGGACGGGTGGTCACCCCGGCCGGGGCCGGCGGATTCGGGACCGCCGACCCCGGCCGACTCGGCCCCCACCCACCACCGTCCGGGGCGGTCGCACGGCCCCGTCGGAGGTCAGGCCCGGCGATGCCCCGGCGCGGGTGCGGGCCTGCCGTGGGCACGCGGCACGCGCGGCGGGACACCGGCCCGCTCGGCGGGGTGCAGCCGGTCGGCGCCGATCGCGGGCCGGACCGGCACCGGGCGCAGCCGGCCACGCGCCGCGGCCGTGAGCACCTCGACGACGGCCTCGAACGACGGGTACCGCCCGTCGGGCAGCGGGAGGATCTGCTGGCGGACCACGCCGCTCACCCCCCACGCCTCGGCCTCGGCGAGGACCTGCCAGCGGTGGGCGGGCCAGCGCAGACCGGCCAGCACGCGTCCGAGGTTCTCGCGCAGCCGCTCCAGGTCACCCGATGACACCGGCAGCGGGTCGACCGGCGACAACGCGGTCCGGGCGGCGGGCACCGGCGTGGGGACCGGGCGCAGGGCGCGTCCCGGCACGGGGGGTGCGCTCACGCGGCCCACCCCGTCTCCAGCTCGGGCTGCTGCGCCCCGCTGCACGCCGGGTCACCGTCGAGGTGCCGGTAGGAGAAGGCGGGCCTCTCCAGCGGGGTCGCGGGGTCGGAGTGCCGGAAGATCCGACAGACCGAGCCGTCCGCGACCGACGACCAGCATCGTTCGCAGATGCGGAGCCGGGGAGTGTTCTGCTGCACGATCCACCGCCTGGGGCGATTCCGGGACCCTGCCCGCCCGCCCCGTTCCGGTCGACGTCCGCAGGTCGGCAAGGTCATCTGCACCGAGTGTGGTGTACGACATATCGACGCGCCACTCCTGGGCGTGTATCCGAGTCCGCTCCGCGGAGCCGACGTTTGCGGCACGGGGCGTCCGGGAACTGTTCAGTCCCCCTCCGCGCGGTAGCGCTGCTCCAGCTCGCGGACCTCCCCGATCCCGGCGAGCTCGGCGAACGCGTCGAGACCGCCGAGCCGGTCGATCAGCGACGCCGGGGTGCCCTCGGCCCGCAGCCGCTCCAGCAGCTCCCGCATCCCGGCCGTCGCTGCGAGCAGGGTGCCCACGGGGAACAGGACCAGGGCGAACCCGAGCTCGGCGAGCCGGTCGCGCGACAGCGGCGGGGTGCGGCCGCCCTCGGCCCAGTTGAACACCAGCCGGTGCCCGGCCAGCGCGGTCGCGACGGTCTCGATGTCGCGCTCGGACGTCGGTGCCTCCACGAACAGCAGGTCGGCGCCGGCGTCGGCGAACCGGCGGGCCCGGTCGATCGCCGCGTCCAGCCCGTCGACGGCGGCGGCGTCGGTCCGCGCGATCACCAGCAGGTCCGGGTCGGTGCGGGCGTCGACGGCGGCCCGCACCTTCGCGGCCATCTCCGCGGCGGGCACCACCTGCTTGCCCGCGAGGTGCCCGCACCGCTTGGGCATGACCTGGTCCTCCAGGTGCAGCGCGGCGACCCCGGCCCGTTCGTAGTCGCGGACGGTGCGGATGACGTTGAGCGGGTTGCCGTAACCGGTGTCCGCGTCGGCGATCAGCGGGAGGTCGACGGCGTCGGCCAGCCTGCCGGCGTGCGCGGCCATCTCCGCACCCCCGAGCAGGCCGACGTCGGGCCGGCCGAGCAGCCCGGCCGTCGTCCCGAACCCGGTCATGTAGACGACGTCGAACCCGGCCTGCTCGACCAGCCGCGCGGACAGCGCGTCGTAGGCGCCGGGGGCGAGCACCGGGGTGCCGGCGTCGAGCAGGGCACGCAGGCGCGCCCGGCGGTTCCCGGGTCGGCTGAGGAGGTCGGCCACGGCGGGGTCCCTTCGTCGAGCTGGATTGTGTACACGCATCGCCCACTCTGCCTGTCATCCGGACGTAACAACAGGTGGAGCCTTGTGCGTGACCGGCGGCACTCGTAGGTTGCATACAGCCCGACGCCGGAGGTGACGATGGTCGACACGACTCCCCGGCGCGCCTCCGAGCGCGCCCAGGCCGCGCTGCGCGAGGAGATCCTCACCGGCGCGCTGGCCGCGGGTGCCCACCTGGGCGAGGTCGAGCTCGCCGACCGCCTCGGGGTGTCGCGCACCCCGGTCCGCGAGGCGCTGTCCCGGCTGGCCGCTGAGGGGCTGGTCGAGCTGCACCCGCACCGCGGTGCGCGGGTCGCCACGTTCTCCGAGGCCGACCTCGACGACATCTTCGGGGTCCGCACCGCGCTGGAGCCGCGGGCCACGGCGCTGGCCGCCGCCCGCGCGACCGCCGCCGACCTCGACGAGCTCGACGACCTCGCCGGGCGCATGCTCGCCGTCGGCGGCCCCGGCCCCGGGCAGGACCTCGACGCCCTGGTCGCCCTGAACCGGCGGTTCCACGCCCGGCTGCTCGAGATCGCCGACACCCCCGCGCTCGCCTCCGCGCTCGCCGGCGTGGTGCACGCACCGGTCGTGCTGCGCACCTTCCACACCTACGATGCGGCGTCGCTGGCCCGCAGCCTCGCCCATCACGCCGAGATCGTCGCCGCACTGCGCGCCGGGGACGGCGGCTGGGCCTCCGCGGTGATGGTCAGCCACATCGCCAACGCCCGCGCCGTGATGACCGGGGACCGCCGGTGACCGGGGCCGGGTCGGGACCGCACGGTGCGCCGTTCTCGGGCCGGGTCGGCTGGGGCGCGGCACCGGCCGTCGTCGTGGTGGACCTCGTGGCCGCCTACACCGAGCCGGACGGGCCCTTCTTCCTCGGGGACGCCGCGACCGCGGAGCGCGTCACCGGCGGCTGCGACGCCGTGGTCGCCGCGGCCCGCGCGGGCGGGCACCCGGTCGTCTGGACCGTCGTGCGCTACGCCGCCGACCTCGCCGACGCGGGGTTCTTCGCCGCGAAGGTCCCCGCCCTGTCCTGCTTCGCCGAGGGCGCCCCCGGGGACTGGGGCCGGCTCGTCCTCGACCCGGCGCCGGGCGAGACGCTGCTGGCCAAGCAGCACGCGTCCGCCTTCGCCGGGACCTCGCTCGCCGCGACGCTGCGGGCCCGCGGAGTCGACACCGTCGTCGTCACGGGGGTGTCGACGTCGGGCTGCGTCCGCGCCACCGCCACCGACGCGCTCGCCGCCGGGTTCCGCCCGGTCGTCGTCGCCGACGCCTGCGCCGACCGCGACGCCGGCGTCCACGCCCGCAACCTCGCCGACCTCGACGCCAAGTACGCCGACGTCGCCGACCTGCCCAGCACCGTCACACAGCTGTCCACCCCGGAGGTCTGAGTGCACTACGGCGTCTTCATCCCGAACGCGACCAACGGCTACATCCTGTCCACCGGCAGCCCGCAGTACCGGCCGAGCTTCGCCCACAACGTGGCGATCACCCAGGAGGCCGAGCGCCAGGGCCTCGACTTCGTGCTCTCGATGATGAAGCACCGCGGGTCGGGCGGGCCGAGCGACTTCTGGGGCGAGTGCCTGGAGTCGTTCACCCTGTTCGGCGGACTCGCCGCGGTGACCGAGCGGATCGGGCTCTACCCGTCGGTGACCACGCTGGCCACCCACCCGATCATGGCCGCCCGGATGGTCGCGACGATCGACGAGATCTCCGGCGGACGCTGCGGACTCAACATCGTGACCGGCTGGAACAAGCCCGAGTACACGCAGATGGGGCTGTGGCCCGGCGACGAGTACTTCGAACGTCGCTACGCCTACGCCGCCGAGTACGTGCGGGCGCTGCGGGCACTGTGGAGCGAGGGGACCACGACCTTCTCCGGCGAGTTCTTCTCCTTCGACGACGCCGACATGCGCCCCAAGCCGCTGCACACCCCGACGATCGTCTGCGCGGGCCAGTCGCCGGCGGGCCAGGCGTTCACCGCCGAGCACGGCGACCGGAACTTCATCATGGCCGAGCGCTCGAAGGTCGGGGACATCGCCGCCGGAGTGCGCCGGCTCGGCGACGAGGCGGGCCGCGACGTCGGCACCTACGCGCTGTACTGCATCATCGCCGAGGAGACCGACGACGAGGCCGACCGGCTGTGCGCGCACATCGTCGAGAACGCCGACCTCGAGGCCATCAGCTACATGACCACCGGGGCGTCGCTGGACACCAACCCGGACGGCACCTCGGCCCAGCTGCTGGCGTCCCTGGAGCGTCCCGCGTCGGAGGGGAACATGGCGTTCCTGTCACTGCCGGTGGTGAAGGGCTCCTACGAGCGGGTCGCGGCCCAGCTCGACGAGATCGCCGCGACCACCGGCATCGACGGGGCGCTGCTCACCTGGCCCGACTTCGTCGACGGCGTCACCAAGTTCGGCGAGCGTGTGAAGCCGCTGCTACGAGAGGCCGCCCAGCCCGCCACGACCTGAGGAGACCCCACTCACGGTGAGTGAGGGGGGTTGTCCCCACTGTCCGTTCTGGTGCGAGCCGGAACCATCGGGGGGTGTGACCGACACCCGGCCCGCGCCGCGCTCCGACTTCTCCGACCGGCTCCGGCATCCCGTTCCGCACCTGTTCGTCTACGCGTTCGCGATCGTCCCGGCGATCGCGCTCGTCGCCGCGGTCCCGCTCGCGTGGGGCTGGGGTCTGACCTGGCTCGACGCCGGCCTCGCACTCGGCCTCTACGTCGTGTCCATGCTGGGGGTGACCGTCGGTTTCCACCGCTACTTCACCCACGGCTCGTTCACCGCGAACCGGCCCCTGAGGATCGCGCTCGCCGTCGCGGGCAGCCTCGCCGTCCAGGGGCCGGTCCGGCACTGGGTGGCCGACCACCGCCGTCACCACGCCTACGCCGACGCCGAGGGCGACCCGCACTCGCCGTGGCGCTACGGCACCTCCCCCGCCGCGCTGGTCCGCGGCTTCTGGCACGCCCACATGGGCTGGATCTTCGACCGGTCGCTGACCGACCAGCGCCGCTTCGCCCCGGACCTGCTCGCCGACCCCGACATCGACCGGGTCCACCGCGGTTTCACCGTCCTGACGATCCTGTCCGTGTTCGGGCCCGGCGTCGTCGGCGGCCTGGTGACCTGGTCCTGGTGGGGCGCGTTCACCGCGTTCTTCTGGGCCGGGCTGGTCCGGGTCGCGGTGTCGCACCACGTCGCGTGGTCGACCAACTCGATCTGCCACCTCGTCGGTGAGCGGCCGTACCGGGCCCGGGACCGCTCCACCAACGTCTGGCTGCTCGCCGTCCCCAGCATGGGCGAGTCCTGGCACAACCTGCACCACGCCGACCCCACCTCGGCCCGGCACGGCGTCGGCCGCGGCGAGATCGACATCTCGGCCGGCACGATCCGGCTGTTCGAGAAGCTCGGGTGGGCGTGGAACGTCCGCTGGCCGACCGAGAAGCGGCTGGCGAAGCTGGCCGCCCGGCCGGACGAGCCCGCCGCCGCCTGAATCCGGCCCGGGTGTCCCGCTCAGCGGGGTCCCGGGACGGCGGGCACGACGTGCACGGCACCCCGCGACCGCACGCGGCACCGGTCGCCGGGGTGCGGCACCCGGTCCGTCCCGGCCCGCACCCGCAGCAGGGTGCCCCGGTCCGGGACCCGCCCGTCGAGCAGCACGGTGACGAGCACGGCGTCGCCGACGAAGTCGACGG
>NZ_JAMXSG010000275.1:0-7694 GCF_024124365.1 Pseudonocardia sp. McavD-2-B | reverse complement strand
GGTCGCGTCGGTGACGACGGCGGCCAGCGGCCCGTCCGGCACGGCGAGCCCGGCGGCGCGGGCCAGCCACCCGGCGAGCAGGTCGGTCTCGGCCAGCGGCAGGCGGGCCGCGTCGGCGCCGGCGACCTCCAGCAGCACGGCGGCGTCGTCGAGGGTGCCGCCGGTGTCCGGGTCGGTCAGCGAGGTCAGCCCGGCCCCGGCACACGCCTTCCAGGCCGCCGTGTCCAGGCCGGTCCCGTCACGGTCGTCGGACCCGGCCCCGAGGATCGAGGCGGCCAGGTCGGCCAGGTCGCTGTTACGGGCCATCAGCGCAGTCCCATCCCCCGCGCGACGATGCCGCGCAGGACCTCGTTGGTGCCGCCGCGCAGGGTGAACCCGGGCGCGTGCAGCACGGCGTCGGCGAGCAGCCGGGCGAACCCGGACTCCGCACCCGGGTCCGGCGGGATGTCGACCAGCAGCCGGGCGGCGTCGACGATCTCGTTCTCGTAGCGGGTACCGAGGTCCTTGACCAGGGCCGCCGCCAGCTCGGGGGCCCGGCCGGACTCCAGCGCCCCGGCGACGGCCAGCGACATGGCCCGCAGCGTCCACAGCCGCGACACCAGCGACCCGACGCGACGACGGGTGCCGGCGTCGGCACGGCCCGCCCCGGCGAGCTCGCCGACCAGCGACGCCAGCAGCGGGTAGGTCGACAGGAACCGCTCCGGTCCGGAGCGCTCGAACGCGAGCTCGCCGGTGACCTGGGCCCAGCCGTTCCCCAGCTCGCCGAAGACCCGCGCGTCGGGGATGAACACGTCGTCGAAGCGGACCTCGTTGAAATGGTGCGCCCCGGTGAGCAGCGGGATCGGGCGGATCTCCACCCCGGGCGAGTCCAGCTCCACCAGGAACTGGGACAGCCCCGCGTGCCGGTGCGCGTCGTCGCGCGGCTCGGTGCGCACCAGCGCGAAGAACGCGTGCGCGTGGTGCGCCCCGGAGGTCCACACCTTGGTGCCCGACAGCCGCCACCCGCCGTCGACGCGGGTCGCCCGGGTCCGCACCGACGCCAGGTCGGAGCCCGAGTCCGGTTCGGACATGCCGATGCCGAAGTACACCTCGCCGCGGGCGATCCCGGGCAGGAACGCGCGACGCTGCTCCTCGGTGCCGTGGCGCAGCAGCGACGGCCCGATCTGGCGGTCGGCGATCCAGTGCGCCGCCACCGGTGCGCCCGCGGCGAGCAGTTCCTCGGTGACGACGTAGCGCTCCAGCGCGGTCCGGCCGTGCCCGCCGTACTCGGTGGGGATGGTCATTCCGAGCCAGCCGCGCTCCCCCAGCCGCCGCGAGAACGACTCGTCCCAGCCGGAGAGCCACACGTCCGCACGCGGGGTCCAGCGGGCGGCGCCGCGCTCGTCGTCGAGGAAGGAACGGACCTCGGCCCGCAGGTCCGCCAGCCCGGCGGGGAGCTCGACCGGGTCGGGCACGAGCTCGGGCAGGGCCGCTGCCGGTGTCGATGTCGCTGCCACGGGCCTCATCATGACCCAGCCCCGCCGGCGCCGCCGGTGTCTATGGGCCGACTCACCGGGGTACGTTCCGGGCATGACCACCAATGCTGACGAGCGCAGGGTGCTGGATGCCGTCCCCACCGGCCTGTTCATCGGCGGCCGGTGGCGGCCGGCGGAGAACGGCGCGACCGCGAAGGTGGAGGATCCCGCCACCGGAGAGGTGCTGACCGAGGTCGCCGACGCCTCCCCCGCCGACGGCATGGACGCCCTCGCCGCCGCGCACGCCGCGCAGCCCACGATCGCCGCGATGGCGCCGCGGGAGCGCAGCGAGATCCTGCGCCGCGCCTACGACCTGCTCCACGAGCGGATCGACGACCTGGCCCTGCTCATGACCCTGGAGATGGGCAAGCCCTTCGCCGAGGCCAAGGGCGAGGTCGTCTACGCCTCGGAGTTCCTGCGCTGGTTCTCCGAGGAGGCCGTGCGCATCGACGGCGGCTACCAGGTCGCCCCGAACGGCCAGACCCGCTTCCTCACCATCCGCCAGCCCGTCGGGGTCTGCGTGTTCGTGACCCCGTGGAACTTCCCGCTGGCCATGGGCACCCGCAAGATCGCCCCGGCGGTCGCCGCCGGCTGTGCCTCGGTGATCAAGCCCGCGCCGCAGACGCCGCTGACCATGCTCGCGTTCGCGCAGGTGCTGGCCGACGCCGGCCTGCCCGACGGCGCCCTGAACGTCATCAACGCCACCGACGCCGGCGCGGTGATGGAGCCGATCCTGCGCGACGGCCGCGCCCGCAAGATGTCGTTCACCGGGTCCACCCCGGTCGGGAAGCTGCTGCTGTCCCAGGCCTCGGACAAGGTCATGCGGTCGTCGCTGGAGCTGGGCGGCAACGCCTCGTTCATCGTGCTCGACGACGCCGACGTCGACGCCGCCGTCGAGGGCGCCATGATCGCCAAGATGCGGAACATGGGCGAGGCCTGCACCGCCGCGAACCGGTTCTACGTCCAGCGCGGCGTCGCCGAGGAGTTCACCGCGAAGCTCGCCGAGCGGATGGGCGCGCTCAAGGTCGGCCGCGGCACCGAGGAGGGCGTGAACGTGGGCCCGCTCATCGACGCGAAGGGCCTGGACAAGGTCACCGACCTGGTCGCCGACGCCGTCGCCGCCGGTGCCTCGGTCGCGATCGGAGGGAGGGCCCAGGACGGGCCGGGCTACTTCTACCCGCCGACCGTGCTCACCGACGTGCCGGTGAACTCCCGGCTCAACCACGAGGAGATCTTCGGCCCGGTCGCGCCGATCACCGTCGTCGACAGCGCCGACGACGCACTGGCCGCGGCCAATGCGACCGAGTTCGGCCTGGTCAACTACGTGTACACGCGCGACCTGAACCGGGCGCTGCACATCGCCGAGAACCTCGAGAGCGGCATGATCGGGCTCAACACCGGTCTGGTGTCGAACCCGGCCGCCCCGTTCGGCGGCGTCAAGGAGTCCGGGCTGGGCCGCGAGGGCGGCACCGTCGGCATCGACGAGTTCCTGGAGACCAAGTACGTGGCCATCGGCTACAGCGGCTGACCCCACGCACGACCGAGGGCCCCGGTGCCGTACGGCGCCGGGGCCCCCGTGTGTCGCGGGTCGGTCAGTTGGCCGGGGCCGCGGGTGCCGCCGGGGCCGGGGCCTGCGGCTGGATCGGCACCGCCGGGTCCTGGCCGGGCACCGGCTCGGCGGGCTGGGTCACGTCGGCCCGGCCCCCCGAGACGAGCTCGACCAGCTCGACGCCGCCGTTGAGGGTCAGCATCACGACCAGCAGCGCCACCGAGGCGACGGCGGCCGCGGTGAGCCCGCGCTGCGCGGACCCGCTGGTGACCAACCGGCCACGGCTGGTCTCCACCACCCAGGCGCGGGCGGCGAACACGGCCAGCATCAGACCGAACGCGAGCCAGGTCAGGAGGAATCCGTTCACGGGTTCGGCACCTCCCCACCGGCCGCCGGGGCCGGGGCCGTCGCCGGTGCCGGAACGCCCGGCGCCGGGAGCGGCTCGTTGCGCACCAGGATGGCGTCGAAGCCGCTCTCGTAGGTCGCGCGGTACTGGCCCGACGCGATGAGCTGGTTGCGGATCTCGATCGTCCAGCCCGGCTCGCGGTCGTTCAGGACGACGCCCTGCTTCTCGATCGCCGGGTAGAACAGGATCGTCTGCGGCTGGACCTGGTCGATGCAGCGGAACGGGTCCGCGGCGAGGACCGCGCAGCCCTGACCGCCCGAGGCCATGTTGTTGTTCTCGCCCACGCCCTCCAGGGCGTAGGGCCCGACCGTCGACAACGGCTGCACCGTCGCCCCGGGCGGCGCCTCGGCGTAGGCCTTGCGGGTCATCTGGACGTCCTCGGTGGTGACGTCGGTGTAGGCCTCGTTACCGCCGCGGATGAAGATGAGCAGACCGAAGACGACCACCATGCCCACCGCGAGCAGCCGTTCGCGCTTGCGGTCGACGCGGGCGAAGGCCCGCAGCGCGTCGACGGCCAGGATCGACAGGATCGGCAGGCCGTAGAGCAGCACGCGCAGGAGCAGCTCGCCGCCGTAGCTCTGCACGACCGCCATCCCCATGGGGATGATCGCCAGCAGGATCGGCACGAGGTCGCGGCGGCGGCGCCAGTAGACCCAGGCCCCGGCGAAGCCGAGGACGTAGGTCAGGCCGGTCATCACGACCCGGAACCCCTTGCCGACGAGCTGGCCCGTGTCGCCCTGGAAGCGGTCCGCGACACCGGCCTGCAGCGCGCTGCCGTCGTCGCCGCTACCGATGATCATGCTGATCTGGTTCATCCAGAAGTCGCGGGCGCCGATCAGCACGAACACCGTCACCGCGGCGATCGCGACGATCACCAGCCCGCGTCCGCGGAACCGGCCGACGACGGCCAGCACGGCCAGCTGGCCGATGATGGCGAACGGGGTCAGCTGGTGGGCCGGGGCGACGGCGATGACGCACAGCGCCGCGCAGAAGTAGATCAGCAGCAGCTGCCGGGCGGGCAGCGTCGGCGTGTTCGGCGGGGTCAGCGCCGACACCAGCCAGCGCCGCCACCGGGGCAGCGGTGGCGCCCCGCGGTGGGCCCGCGGCCAGCCCGGGACCCCGGCGTTGTCGACGCGGCGGGTCGCCAGCGGGCCGAGCGCGAAGGTCAGCACCGTCAGCAGCAGCACGATCGCGGTCGCCTGCGGGGAGAAATAGTCCTGCTCGATCCAGTTCAGGCCGATGAACAGCCAGGCCGCGACCCACGGCGCTCGGGTGCCCCCGAGCATCGAGCGGGCCAGGGCGTAGACGCCGATCGCCCACACCGCGGTGACCGCGGGCGGGTACCAGCGCAGGATCGTGTCGAGCTGGTCGGCACCGGCGGCGTCGCGGATCCACGCCCACTGGGCGAAGAACGCGGGCCAGTAGAACCGCGCGTCCACGCCGGTGGGCGGGACGCCGTTGTTGCTGGCGACCGCGTCGACGAACCCGGAGATCAGCCAGGCGGTGGTGAACCGGGCCTGGGGCTGCACGACCGAGGGCAGGCCGGTCGAGCACAGCAGCAGCACACCCGTCGCGGCACCCAGCATCGGGATGCGCGGGCGGCGCGACCAGAGCTCGAGCAGGCAGGCGCCGATGGCGAGCAGCAGCGCGACCCACGCGAACGGGCTCAGCGCCGGGGCGAGGCCCCAGCCGCCCAGGTCGGACAGGTCGGTCGTCGCGGCGGCGACGGGCAGCAGCAGCACCGCGAGAACGGCCAGGACCGGTGCGCCCCAGACCCACAGCGGGGACAGCGGCTCGGCGGTCTCGGGTGCGGGCGGCGGGGGCGGCGGCGGGCCGTCACCGGGCGGGCGCGGGACCGGGCCGCGGACGGCCGTGGTCGGCGAGTCCGGGCCGGGCGGCGTGACGAACTGGGTCCGCTCGCTCGCGCTCTCCTCCGCGACGCGGGTCCGCGCGACGGCGGGCTCCTCGCCGCGGTGGCCGCGGGTGGACGGGTCGGGGCCGCCCGTCCGGCGGGTCTCCGACGTCACGACTTCACCTCCGGTGTGCTCCGGCGGTTCCACGCCGGGACGAATCTGAGTGCCAGTGCGCAGAGGATCTGCGCGCCGACGTAGCCGAGGACGACCGGCAGCATGGTCATGCTGACCGATGCGGTTCCGGGGTCCGGCAGCGGGACCAGACCGGCGAAGACCACGACCAGGCCGGTGTTGAGCAGCTGGATCTTCGCGTAGCCCATTCCGTCGCCGTCGGCCTGGCGGCGGGCGAGCTCGAACACGACGATCAGCCTGAAGAACAGGCCGCCCATGAGCACGGCCAGCGCCGGGGCGCCGGGCGCGTAGCCCTCGCCGAGCAGCGACAGCACCGGGTAGCCCAGTGCCGCGCCGAGCCCGAGCGCGGGGACGAACAGCAGGAGCATCCGACGCCGGGCGACGCGGGCGAACTCCTCGGCGCGGTGCGGCTCCCGGGCGGTCTGCACGGTCAGCGAGTTGGTGAAGAACGTCGCGGCCAGGTCGATGACGGTCACCGCCTGCCAGCAGATGAAGAAGACCGCGCCGATCTCGTTGCCCATCCGGAAGTTCGCGAACAGCGGGACCTGGTTGTAGAGCAGCGCGTTGCCGCACTGCGCCAGCGCGGTCGGCGCCAGGAACGCGATCATCTCCGGGCGCGACGGCAGCGTGCCCGGCCCACCGGCGCGGGCGAAGCGCCGCACCATGAACCAGAGCAGCACGGTGCCCGCGGCGATCCACAGCACGACCGGGATCGCCCAGGACAGCACCAGCGCCTCGGAGGCGAGCGTGCTGCCCAGTGCCAGCAGCAACACGATCCGGGTCACGGCGAAGGTGCCGTTGCGCCACACCGCCACCCACGGCCGCCCGATGGCGACCATGACGAAGTCGTGGACGACGAACACGCACCAGCCGGCGCAGGTCAGGACCAGGACGACCAGGCCCCAGCCGAACGATCCGCCCCCCGCGGCCTCCGCGACCCGGGGCACGAGCGTGCCGTAGATCAGGCCGATCAGCCCGGACAGCGGCATGATCAGCAGCAGCGAGCCGAAGGTGAGCCGGACCGACCTGCGGCCGGCCCCGGGGAGCCAGCGCAGCAACGCCAGCCCCAGGTTCAGCTGGGCGACGCCGCCGATCAGCTGGAAGGCCGACACGAACTCCGAGGCCCGGCCGACCTCGGCCTGGGGCATGAGCCGGGTCGCGATCAGCACGCCGAGCAACCCGGCGACCGAGCCGAAGCCCGAGCACAGGGTCAGGGCGATGCCGTCGCCGATGCCGCCGTTGCGGTCCGGGACCTGCTCGCCGCCGTCACCGCCGTCGCCACCGCCCGGTCCGGGTGGTCGGGTGGGCGGCGGGGTCGGCGGGTTCTCGCCGGGCCCGCGCAACCCGACCAGCGGCGGGAGGTACTCGGTGTGCTGCTCGGCGTTGCGGCGCGAGTGCGCCCGGGCGTGGGCGGTGGCGAGACGCTGGGTCGGGGCGTCCGGGTCGACGCCCGCCGCCTGCGGTCCGGGGACGGGGCCGGGACCGGCCGTACCCGCGGCGGGGCGGGGACGCGCCGGCCCGACCGGCCTCACCGGGAGGTCCCGCTCACTGGGCCACCACGGCGTGGCGCAGCAGGAACGGGACCGACAGGAGCGTGACGACGAACAGGGCGACGCTCGGGTACCAGAGCCCCAGGCTGACCATGAGCTGGCCGCCGATCAGGGTGACGGCGGTGCCGACCCCGAGGGTCAGGAGCCAGACGTGCGCGGCGGGCGCGCGGCGCAGGAAGCCCGCGGCGGCCCAGCCGGGACCGAGCAGCAGGAAGCCGATGGTGACCAGCAGACGGAACTCGCCCAGCGCGCCCCCGCTGATCCCGGCGATGCTCAGGCCGCAGGCGATGACGCCGGCGACGACGAGCAGGATCGCCACGTACCGCCGCGCGGTCCTCGCGCGGGTCAGCTCAGCTGCGGACTGCACGCTCACCGCGGCTCACTCCTCTTCACTGGTGGTTCTCCCGGCGCCACGCCCCTCGTGGGGCGTGGGCCGGTGGGGCACGGACCGGGCCCGATCCGGTCCCGGGGCGCTCAGGACGCCTCTTCCCCCCATGCGTACCGCACACCGGTCCGCTCGGGACGGGCGGACCCGTCGCGCTCGGCGCCGACGGGGCGCTGCTCGCGGGCGACCGGCGACGGGGCCGGCTGCTGCGGTGCGGGCCGGCCCGCACCGGGCTGCGGCTGCGG
>NZ_JAMXSG010000274.1:0-7750 GCF_024124365.1 Pseudonocardia sp. McavD-2-B | reverse complement strand
CGTCCGCACCACCGGACACCACGGGGACCACCACCGTGCTCCCGGCCACCACCCGGGCCACGCCCGCCCCGGACCCGGCTCCCCCGGCCGCGCCGGAACCCGCGCCGCCCCGCGAGCGCGCCTCGCGCCTGCTCGGCGTCGACGCCACCCGCGGGGTCGCGCTGCTCGGCATCATCGCCGTGCACGCCCTCGTCGAGGCCACCGACGACGGCACCCCCACGCCCAGCTACCTCGTGTTCGGCGGCCGCTCCGCGGCGCTGTTCGCCGTCCTCGCCGGGGTCTCGTTCGCGTTCATGACCGGGCGCGCCCGGGTCCGCACCCCCGACCTGCGCGCCACGGCGGCGATGCTCGCCACCCGCGCCGGCGTCCTGATGGTGCTGGCACTGGCCCTGAGCTGGACCGACCCGTCGATCGCGGCGCTCATCCTCCCCTACTACGCGATCGCGTTCCTGCTCGCGATACCGCTGGTCGCGCTGCCGACCCGGGTCCTCGCGCCGCTCGCGGTGCTGCTGGGTCTCGGGATACCGGTCGGATCGCACCTGGTGCGCCCGTTCCTGCCGGTGCCCGAACTCGGCAACCCCTCGGTGCTCGACCTCGTCACCGACCCCGGCGCGCTGCTGTCGGAGCTGACCCTGACCGGCGCCTACCCGGCGGTGGTCTGGCTCGCCTACATGGCGGTCGGGATCGTGGTCGGACGGCTGCGGCTCTCGGACCGGCGCACGGCGGCGGCGCTGCTGGCCGGCGGCGTCGTCGCGGCGGCGGCGGCCACCGGGCTGTCGATGTGGCTGCTCGGCCCGGGCGGCGGGTACGCCGCGATCGCCGCGGTGGGCCCGCCGGAGATCCTCGACAGCGCGCCGACGATCGCCGATGCCGTCACCGGCTACCCCGACGGCGTCACCCCCACCTCGACGTGGTGGTGGCTGGCGACCGTCGCGCCGCACTCGGGCACGCCGCTCGACGTCGTCCAGACCACCGGGTCCGCACTCGCCGTGCTCGGCGCGGTCCTGCTCCTGGCCTCGGTCACCGTCCGCGGCGCCGGTCCGCTGCTGGGTCACCTGCTGCGCCCGCTCGCCGCAGCCGGGTCGATGACGCTGACCCTCTACGTCGGCTCGATCCTGTTCATGAACTCCCCGCTCGACGACCTGGGCCCCTGGGAGGGCTACCTCTGGCAGATCGCCGTCGCGGTCGGGATCGGGCTCGCCTGGCGGCGCGCGGTCGGGCGCGGTCCCCTCGAGACCGTCGTGTCGGCGCCCGCGCACGCCGTCCGGGACCGGCTCCGCGGCCGGGCCCGCGATCGGGTGGCGTAGCCGGGCGGTGCCGCACGCCGGTCGCCGCCCGTGCGCACCGCGGCTAGCCTCGCCCTCATGATCGACCTGACCCGGCGGCGCCGGGCCCTCGTCGGCGTCGCCGTCGTCCTGGCCGTGCTGGGGGGCTGCGCGGCCGGCGTGCCGCAGGTCGAGCGGGCGGCCCCGTGGCCGCAGCGCCCGGTCGTCGACGCGTCGCTGGACCTCGCCCCGGACCTGTCCTCGGCCACCGGCCGCCAGACCGTCCGCTTCACCCCCGACGCCCGGATCTGCGAGCTGGTCTTCCGGCTCTGGACCAACCGGCCGACCGTCGTCTCCGACGGCGGCTCGTCCCGGGTCACCGACGCGAGCGTCGACGGCACCCCGGTCACCCCGCGCACCGAGCAGGCGGGCGCCCCGGACGGCGCGCCCGGCACGCTCGTCGAGCTGCCGCTGCCGTCCTGCGCCGACGCGGGCACCACCGTCACCGCGCAGCTCGGGTTCACCCTCACCCTCGGCGAGGACTCCACCGAACGCATCGGGCACTCCACGTCGGCGGGCACCGCCTGGCTCGGCAGTCCGCTGCCGGTGCTGGACTGGGTCCGCGGCCGCGGCTGGGTCCGCACCCCCGCGGTGCGGATGTCCGGCGAGACCGTCGTCGCCGAGGACTACCGGCTCGCCTCGCTCGCCGTCACCGCGGCGGCGGACCAGCAGGTCGTCGGGGTCGGGACGGCCACCGGCACCCGCGACGCCGGCGGCGGGCGGCTCACCCGCACCTTCACCGCCGACGCGGTCCGTGACGTCGCGATCGCCGTCGGCGCCTACCGGGTCGCCGAGTCCACGGTCGGCTCCACCCGGGTGCACGTCGCACTGCCCACCGCGGGCCGCGCCGGCGCCCGGCGCGGCGGGGAGCTGCGCGGCTCCGCGCAGGACTGGCAGGGCGAGGTCGCCCGCTTCCTGCCCGCCCTGGAACGGCTGCTGGGGCCCTACCCGTACCCGGACCTGTGGCTGACGGTCGTGCCCACCCAGAGCGACGGCGTCGAGTTCCCGACCCACCTGCAGTTCGGCGACGTCGACGACGCCACCCGCCCGTCGCTGGCCGCGCACGAGATCGCCCACTCCTGGTTCTACGCGCTGGTCGGCAACGACCAGGCCCGCGACCCGTGGCTGGACGAGGCGTTCACGACCTGGGCCCAGGCCCTGGTGGCCGACCAGCGCGACCTGTACCGGATCGGCAGCTTCGGGCCCGGCGACGTCGCGGGCCCGATCGGCGCCCCCATGTCGTTCTGGGACTCCCGCGGCGGGTTCACCGACCTCGTCGACGGCGTCTACGACCAGGGTGCCGCCGCGCTGTTCGCGGGTCGCGACGCCGTCGGCGCGCAGCGGTTCGACGCCGCGGTCCGCGCCTACGTCGAGGCGAACGCACACCGCGTCGCCGCCCCGGCCGACGTCGAACGGGCCTTCGCCGACCTGCCGGAGGTGCTCGACGTGCTGCGCGAGCACGGCGCCTTCGACCCGCGCACCGGCGGCTGAGCACCTCCGCGACGACCCGCGTGTCCAGGGCCACCGAGCCAGACCCCCCACCGATCTTCTACTTACGGTAGAACTACTACTGGACGTAGAACTTCGCTCGGGAGGTCCGGATGGACGCGCTCGACCTGGCCCGCTGGCAGTTCGGGATCACCACGATCTACCACTTCCTGTTCGTGCCGCTGACCATCGGCCTGTCGGTGATCGTCGCGTCGCTGCAGACCGCCTGGTTCCGCACGGGCCGGGAGGAGTACCTGCGCGCCACCACGTTCTTCGGGAAGCTGTTCCTGATCAACTTCGCGATGGGCGTGGTCACCGGGATCGTGCAGGAGTTCCAGTTCGGGATGAACTGGAGCGCCTACTCCACCTTCGTCGGCGACGTGTTCGGCGCACCGCTGGCGATGGAGGCGCTCATCGCCTTCTTCCTGGAGTCCACCTTCATCGGGCTGTGGATCTTCGGATGGGACCGGCTGCGGAAAGGCGTGCACCTGGCCTGCATCTGGGCCGCGGCGATCGGGTCCAACCTCTCGGCGTACTTCATCCTCGCGGCGAACGCGTGGATGCGGAACCCGGTCGGCTACGAGGTCGACCGCGCCACCGGACGGGCCCGGCTCACCGACATCGGCGCCGTGCTGACCAACCCGCAGGCCTGGTCGACCTACACCCACGTCGTCGCCGCGGCGTTCCTGATCGCGGGGCTGTTCGTCGCCGCGGTGAGCTCCTGGAAGCTGATGCGCGAACGCTGGAGCCGTCCCGGTGACGCGACGCCGCACCCGGGCGAGCACGCGCTGTTCCGGAAGACCCTGCGCACCGGGTTCCTCGTCACCCTCGTGGCCGGGGTGCTGGTCATCGCCTCCGGTGATCACCAGGCCAAGCTGGCCGCCACCTACGAGCCGATGAAGCTCGCCTCGGCCGAGGCGCTGTGGCAGACCGAGGAGTCGGCCGGGTTCTCGCTGTTCGCCGTCGGCGACGTCCAGGGCAGCCGCAACCACGTCAACGTGCAGATCCCCGGTGTCCTGAGCTTCCTGGCCACCGGCAGCCCGTGGGGCCCGGTGCAGGGCATCGAGAACGTGCAGGCGCAGTACGAGGCGCTCTACGGGCCCGGGGACTACCGGCCCAACATCGCCGTCCTCTACTGGGCGTTCCGGCTGATGATGGGCCTCGGCCTGGCCGGGGTCGCGGTCGCGACGGCCGGGCTCTGGCTCACCCGCGGCGGCCGGCTGCCCGGCTTCACCCGCGACGGCGCACCGGCTCCGGCCGGGCGGCTGTCGCGGTGGGCCTACCGGGGCGTGGTGGCCGCGCTGCCGGCCGCGCTCGCCGGGAACATCGCCGGCTGGGTGCTGACCGAGATGGGCCGCCAGCCCTGGACGGTGCACGGCGAGCTGCTCACCGCGCAGAGCGTGTCCCCCGGCGTGAGCCTGGGCCAGGTCGCGTTCTCCCTGGCCGCGTTCACCGCGCTCTACGGGATCCTCGCCGTCGTCGAGGTGCGGCTGCTGTTCCGCTACGTCGCCGCCGGACCCGCCGCCCCCGCGGCCCCGCCCGGTGACGACACCGACGCCGACACCGACGCCGTGCGCCGCCCCGCGGCGTTCAGCTACTGAACCCGGAGGGACGACGATGGACCTGCCCACGATCTGGTTCCTGGCCGTGGCCGTGCTGTGGGCCGGCTACCTGGTGCTCGAGGGGTTCGACTTCGGCGTCGGGATGCTGGTCCGCGTCCTGGGCCGCGACGAGGAGGACGACCGCGAGGCCGCCCTCGGCGCGATCGGCCCGGTGTGGGACGGCAACGAGGTGTGGCTGATCGCCGCCGTCGGCGCGATGTTCGCCGCGTTCCCCGCCTGGTACGCCGCCATGCTGTCGGGCCTCTACCTGCCGGTGCTGCTGGTCCTGCTGGGCCTGATCGTGCGCGGGGTCGGGCTGGAGTACCGGCACAAGCGCTCCGACCCGCCGTGGAAGGCCCGCTGGGACCTGCTGATCGGTCTCGGGTCGCTGGTGCCGGCGTTCGTGTGGGGCATGGTCCTCGCGAACCTGGTCCGTGGCCTTCCCACCGTGCTCAGCGCCCCGGGCAGCGGGCAGAACACCGTGGTCACCGCGTCGCTCGGGGACCTGCTGAACGGCTACGCGCTGCTCGGCGGCGTCGTCACCACGGCACTGTTCCTGCTGCACGGCGCGGTGTTCCTGGCACTGAAGACCGACGGGCCGGTGCGGTACCGGGCGCGGCGGTTCGCGCTGCGCGCGGTGGCCCCGGTGCTGCTGGTGACCGTCGCGTTCCTGGCCGCGACGCTCGCGCTGCGCGAGCCGTCCTGGACCACCACGGTCGCCTGGCTCGCCGGCGCGGCCCTCGCCGCGGCCGGGGTGGCGCTGCTGGCCGGCCGCGAGGGGTGGGCGTTCACCGCCACCGCGCTCGCGATCGGTGGGCTGTCGGTCGTGCTGTTCGGCCAGCTGTACCCGACGCTGCTGCCCTCGACGACCGACCCCGCGCACACCCTGACCGTCGCGAACGCGGCGTCCGCGCCGTACACGCTCGGCGTCATGTCCTGGATCGCGGCCGTGTTCCTGCCGCTGGTGCTCGGCTACCAGTCCTGGAGCTACTGGGTGTTCCGCCGCCGCCTCGGCGGGGCGCGGGTCGCCCCGGCCGGGACCTCCGACACTGGTGACACCGCGGTACCGGCCCCACGATGACGACCGTGTCCACCCCGTCCGCCACCGCCGGGGCCCCGCCCGCGGGCGGCCCGCCGGTCGACCCCCGGCTGCTGCGCACGGCGAGCGCGGTCCGGGTGCACCTGGCCGTCGCCGCGGTCTGCGGGGTCGCCGCGACCGGGCTGATCCTCGCCCAGGCCTGGCTGGTGTCGCGGGTGGTGGCCGGGGCGACGCCGTCGTTCGGCCTCGACGGAGCACGCACCGGGCCGGGCGCCGGGCTCGACACCCTGGCCTGGCTCGTCGGGGGCGTCGCCGTCGTCGCGGTGGCGCGGGCGCTGCTGTCCTACGGCGCGGAGTCCGCGGCGCTGCGCAGCGCCGCCCGCGCCAAGTCCCAGCTGCGGATGCAGCTCGTGCGCCGGCTCGCGCTCGCCGCGCCGGACCCGCGGCGGTCCTCCGGCGAGATCGTCACCCTGGCCACCCGCGGCCTCGACGCCCTCGACGACTACTTCGCCCGCTACCTGCCCCAGCTGGTGCTCGCGGTACTGGTCCCGGTCGCGGTGCTGGTCGTCGTCGCCGACGCGGACTGGATCTCCGCGGTGGTCATCGCGGTCACGCTGCCGCTGATCCCGCTGTTCATGGCGCTGGTCGGGATGCACACCCGGGCCCGCACCGACCGCCAGTGGCGGCTGCTGTCCCGACTCGGCGGGCACTTCCTCGACGTCGTGCAGGGGCTGCCGACGCTCGCGCTGTTCCGCCGCGCGCAGGTCGTCGCGGGCAAGGTCCGGGAGACGACCGACGCCCACCGGCACGCCGTGACCGGCACCCTGCGGGTCGCGTTCCTGTCCGCGTTCGTGCTGGAGGTCCTCGCGACGCTCGCCGTCGCCCTGGTCGCGGTCGAGGTCGGGCTGCGGCTGCTCTACGGGAACCTCGACTACGCCACCGCGCTGTTCGTGCTGGTCCTGGCCCCGGAGGCCTACCTGCCGCTGCGCGAGGTCGGTGCCCGGTTCCACGCCAGCATGGAGGGCGTCGCCGCGGCCCGGCAGGTGTTCGCCGAGCTGGACCGCCCGGCCGGCGGCGCGCCCGGCGGGACCACACCGGTGCCGGTGGCCGACCCGGCGGGCCGCGGCCTGACCGTCGCCGGGCTGCGGGTGCGCTACCCCGGCGCGGACGCCGACGCCGTCGCCGGGCTGTCGCTGGACCTCGCCCCCGGGGAGACGGTGCTGCTGCGCGGCCCGTCCGGGGCCGGGAAGTCCACCCTGCTCGGCGTGCTGCTCGGCATGGTCGTCCCGACCGGCGGCACCGTCACCGTGCACGGCCGCGACGGCACGGGCGCCGACCTCGCGGACCTGGACCTCGACGCCTGGCGCCGCGGGGTGGCCTGGGTGCCGCAGCAGCCGCACCTGTTCGCCGACACCGTCGCCGCCAACGTCCGGCTCGGCGCCGGGCGGGACCACGCGGGCGTCACCGACGACGCCGTGCGGGCGGCCGCACGCCGGGCCGGGCTCGACGCCGTCGTCGCCCGGCTGCCGCACGGCTGGGACACCGTGCTCGGCGAGGGCGGCGCGCAGCTGTCGTCGGGCGAGCGGCAGCGGGTCGCGCTGGCCAGGGCGTTCCTGCGCGACGCCCCGCTGGTCCTGCTCGACGAGCCGACCGCGCACCTCGACCCCGACTCCGCCGACGCGGTCCGCAGCGCGGCCGCCGAGCTGCTCCGCGGGCGCACCGCGGTCGTCGTCGCGCACGACGCGGGCTGGGCCGAGCACACCGACCGCACCGTCACGATCACCCCGGTCGCGATCACACCCGCCGGACGTCCGCGATGAGCCCCTGGTCGCTCGCCCGCAGCGTGCTGGCGCCCCGGCTCCGCGGCGTCGTCGGCGGCGCGCTGCTCGGCGCACTCGCCACCGCCTGCGGCGCCGGGCTGCTGTCGCTGGCCGCCTGGCTGCTCGCCACCGCCGCCCAGCACCCGTCGGTGACGGCGCTGTCGGTCGCCGTGGTGCTGACCCGTGCCCTCGGCGTCGGACGCGGGGTGGCCCGCTACGCCGAGCGGCTGGTCGGGCACGACGCCGCGCTGCGCGCGCTGTCGGACATGCGCGGCCGCGTCTACGCCCGGCTCGCCGCCACCGAACCGGTGCGCCGGTTCCGGTCCGGCGAGCTGGTCGCCCGGCTGGTCGGCGACACCGACTCGGTGCAGGACCTGGTGGTGCGCGGGGTGCTGCCGGTCGTCGCAGCCGGGGTCGCCGGGTCCGGTGCGGTGCTGCTCGCCACCGCGCTGTACGTCCCCGGCGGGGCGCTGCTCG
>NZ_JAMXSG010000273.1:0-7785 GCF_024124365.1 Pseudonocardia sp. McavD-2-B | reverse complement strand
GGCGCGGTCGCCGTCGTCGACTCGGACGTGCCGTCGGCGACCCGCGCGGTGCTCGACGCCGCGCTCGCCGACCGGGCCACCGCGGCCGCCCTGGGGACGGTGGGACTCACCCCGGCCGAGCTGGCCGCCGCGACCCCGCCCGCCGGGCTCACCGTCGACGCGCTGGATCCTGCCGACCCCGAGGCCGGGCAGCGCACCGCGCTGTCGTTCGCCGTGCTGATCGTGATGTTCATGCAGATCGTGGGCTTCGGCCTCACCGTCGCCATGGGCGTGGTCGAGGAGAAGTCCAGCCGCGTGGTGGAGCTGCTGCTGTCGACGATCCGCCCGCTGCACCTGCTGTGGGGCAAGGTGCTGGGCATCGGCGCGGTCGGGCTGGTCCAGCTGCTGCTCTACGGCGTCGTCGGCATCGGCGCCGGGATCGCCACCGGGCTGCTGACGATCACCGGCACCGCGCTCGGGGTGTTCGGCGCCGCGCTGGGCTGGTTCGTCCTCGGCTACGCGTTCTTCGCGGTGCTCTACGCCGCGGCCGGGTCCCTCGTGTCGCGCCAGGAGGACGTCAACACCACCACCGGGCCGCTGATGATGCTGCTGTTCGCGATGTACGGCGTCTCGTTCTGGTTCCTGGGCTCGCCGGACTCCGCGGTGCTCGGCGTGCTGTCGTGGATCCCGCCGTTCCCGGCGATGCTGATGCCGCTCATGATCGCCGACGGATCCGCGACCGCCTGGCACGTCGCCGGGTCGGCCCTGGTCATGCTGGTGGCGCTGGTCCTGCTGGCGAAGGCGGGCGCCCGGGTCTACGAGCGGTCGGTGCTGCGGATCGGGGCGACCGTGCCGTGGCGGGAGGCGCTCAGATCTCGATGAGCTCGCGGGGCAGCCCGGTCAGCGGCACGGCCGGGCCGCCCGCGACGACGTGCAGGGTGTCCTCGATCCGCACCCCGCCCCGTCCGTCGAGGTAGACGCCCGGCTCGACGGTCACGACGTTGCCGGCGTCGATCCGACCGGTGGCGGTGGTCCCGAGCCACGGCGGCTCGTGCACCGCGAGCCCGACCCCGTGGCCGAGGCCGTGCGGGAACCGTTCGCCGTGCCCGGCGGCGGTGATCACGTCCCGGGCGGCCGCGTCGACGGCGGTCACCGACGCCCCGGGGACGAGTGCGGCCCGCCCGGCCGCGGCGGCGGCGTCGACCAGGGCGTGCAGCTCACGCTGCCAGTCCACGGCCGGGCCCAGGCAGAACGTGCGCGTGGTGTCGGAGTGGTAGCCGTCCAGCGCCGCCCCGAAGTCGATCTTGACGAGGTCGCCGCGACGCAGCTCGGTGCCGGTGGGGCGGTGGTGCGGCACCGCGGAGTGCGGACCGGCGGCGAGGATGGTGTCGAAGGCGGGGCCGTCGGCGCCCAGGCGGCGCATCCGGTCGTCGAGGTCGAGCGCGACGTCGGCCTCGGTGCGTCCCGGGCGCAGGCCGCCGTCGTCGAGCAGGGCGCGCAGCGCGGTGTCGGCCAGCGCGCAGGCCGCGGCGATCCGCTCGACCTCGCCGGAGTCCTTGACCGCGCGCAGCCGCCCGGCCAGGCCGGGGGCGCGGCGCAACCTGCGGCCGGGGACGGCGTCACGGACCGCGGCCAGCCCGTCGACGGTGAGGGTCGCCGAGTCGTAGCCGAGGGTCAGCCCGGCGGGGACCCGGGCCGCGGCGGCCGGCGCGCTCGGCCGGTCGACGAGGACCTCCAGGTCGGGGCACTGCTCCGCGGCCTGCACCCGGTAGCGCCCGTCGGTGCAGAGCAGGTCGTCGCCCGGGTCGGCGGCGATCACCGCGGCGGCGTTGGAGCCGGTGAACCCGGTGAGGTGCCGGACGTCGATCAGGTCGGTGACCAGCAGTGCGTCCAGTCCGGCGGCGGGGAGCAGGGCGCGCAGGGCGTCGCGCCGGGCGGGGTGGGACATGGCCCGAACCCTATGTGCGGTGTCGCGGCTGTCTAGGGTCTCCGGCATGGGTCTCTACTTCCGCCAGCTGCTGTCGGGCCAGGACTACGCCGTGGGTGACCCGGTGGCCACCCAGATGGTCAATTTCTCGTACCTGATCGGCGACGACGAGACCCGCGAGGCCGTCGTCGTCGACCCGGCCTACTCCCCCGACGAGCTGCTCGCGACCCTCGACGCCGACGGCATGCGCCTGACCGGGGTGCTGGCCACGCACCACCACCCCGACCACGTCGGCGGCACGATGATGGGCTTCGACCTCGTCGGCGTCGCGCAGCTGATCGGGTCGCACCCGGTGCCGATCCACGTGCAGCGCGCCGAGGCCGACTACGTGACGCGGGTGACCGGGCTGTCGGCCACCGACCTGACCCCGCACGACCACGACGACGTCGTCGAGGTGGGGAACGTCGCGATCCGGCTGCTGCACACCCCCGGCCACACCCCGGGCAGCCAGTGCTTCCTGGTGCCCGGCCCGGACGGCGACCGGCTCGTCGCCGGGGACACGCTGTTCCTGCAGGGCTGCGGGCGCACCGACTTCCCGGGCGGCGACACCGCGCAGATGTACCACTCGCTGCAGCAGCTGGCCGCGCTGAAGGGCAACCCGACGGTCTACCCGGGGCACCGGTACTCCCCGGCGTCGAACGCCCCGCTCGACGACGTGCGGGCCACCAACACCGTCTACCGGGCGACCTCGGCCGAGCAGTTCGTGGCCGCGTTCGGTTCATGACGGTCGGACCGTGACGGCCGGGTCGTGACCCCGGCCGCGGTGGTGCTCGTCGAGGGGGCCAGCGACGCCGCGGTGCTCGGGGCCCCCGCGCGGCGTCGCGGCACCCGCCCGCCGACGTGGTGATCGTCGCCCTGCACGCGCTGTTCGCCGCCGAGCTGGACCTGCGGGGGCTACCGGACCCGCTGCGCCGGGTCCTCGACGACGTCGGTCTCCGACCCGGGTGCGGGGTCGGTCCCGTCGGTCGCGATCCACGCCGCGGAGAACACCAGCAGCCGCGACAGCAGGAACAGGAAGAACAGCGTCGCGAGCACGGTGCCGAACACGGCCCCGCCCGCGGTGTCGGACACGGCGCCGACGACGAGCGCGACCCCGAGCTTGAGCAGCTCCAGCGCGACCGCGCCGACGGCGGCGGGACGCACGACCCGGCCCGGCGGGACCGGCCGGCGCGGCAGCCGGGCCAGTACGAAGCAGAACACGGCCCAGTCCAGGACCAGCACAACGACGGCGCCGAGCACCCGCAGCGCGACCCGGCCGCCGAGCGCGTCGCGGACGCCGACCAGCTCCAGGGTGAACCCGGCCAGCCCGGTCACGGCGAACGTCACCACCACCGAGGCGAGGACGGCGACGCCGAGCACGGCCAGCGCGCCCAGGTCCCACAGGACCCGGCGCGGCGAGACGATCCGCTCGGCGGGCAGCCGGAACTGCGCCGACAGCGCCTCCCGCAGGTACGACGTCCACGTCGACCCGGCCCACAGCACCCCGAGCGCACCGATCCCGACGAGCGACCCGCTGCGGTCGGCGGCGGCCTCCACGGCGGGGGCGACGGCGCCGGTCAGCCCGGCCGGGAACGCCGCCTCGACGGCGAGGACCAGGTCGTCGCGGGAGGTGGTGCGCCAGAACACGAGCAGCCCGAGGGCGAAGAACAGGACGAGCAGCAGCGGCACCGCCGCGATCACGGTGTAGAACGCGACCGCGGCGGACAGGTGGTTGCCGCGCTGGTGGCGGTAGCGGTCGGCGGCCCGGCGGGCGTGCCCCACCAGAGACGACCGGGCGGGGAGCTCACGGAGCCGTCGCAGGCCGTCCCGGATCACGTCGCGCACCCGGTCATCCTCTCCCACGGCCCCCATCGCGATCCGCGCCGGAGCGCCGGTGCCACGGGGGGGACCTTCGCCCCGGTCGCGGCTCCGGTGCGGGTGAGACCGTTACCCGCCACAACCCCTCCACCCGGACGGAGCACGACCATGGTCGACGCGAGTGACGGAACGGGACGGGCGCCCACCGCCGAGGACGCCACATCACACGGGGTCCGCGGACTCGTCGTACTCCGCGGTGTCCTGGTCCTGCTGTTCGGGCTGGCCGTGCTGGTGACCCCTGGCCTGGCCCTGCTGGTGCTGATCTACGTCTTCGCCGCGTACGCGCTGGTCGACGGCGTCGTCGCGGTCGTGCTCGGGATCCGGCACCGGGGCGAGCGCCCCGGCTGGGGCTGGGCCGTCGCGCAGGGCGTGGTGTCGGTCGTCGCCGGTCTGGCGGCCTTCGCGCTGCCCGGGACCGCGGCGCTGTTCTTCCTGTACGTGGTCGCGTTCTGGGCGATCGTCGCCGGAGTCGTCACCGCGGTCTCGGCCGACGAGGTCCGCCGGCACGGCGGTCCGTGGGGGTGGATCGCCGGACGGGCCGTGCTCGACGTGCTGTTCGGCGTCCTGCTGCTCGTGTGGCCGGCGTCCGGCATCCTCGCGATGCTGTGGCTGGTCGGGGCGTTCGCCCTGGCCGCAGGGGTGCTGCTGCTCGTGCAGGCATTCGGGTCGCGTACCCACCCCGCCCTCGGCTGAGGTGTACCGACCGCGGTCTCAGCCGGAGATAGCGGCGTACGCGGTCTCCAGCAGCGCCGGGTCCGGGCCCTCCAGCCGCCCCGGCTCGGCGAGGCCGTCGAGCACAACGAAGCGCAGCGTCCCGGCCCGGGACTTCTTGTCCCCGCGCATGGTCTCGGTCAGCTCGTCGAGCACGCCGGGCTCGTAGCGCGTCGGCAGCCCGACCAGCTCCAGCACCTCGCGGTGCAGGTCGGCGGTGGCGTCGTCGAGCCGCCCCGCGGCGCGGGCCAGCTCGGCGGCGAACACCAGGCCGACCGCGACGGCGTTGCCGTGCCGCCACCGGTAGCGCTCGCGGCGCTCCACGGCGTGGCCGAGGGTGTGGCCGTAGTTGAGGATCTCCCGCAGGTGCGACTCGCGCAGGTCCGCCCCGACGACGTCGGCCTTCACCCGGATCGCGCGGCGCACCAGCTCGCCGAGCACCGGCCCGGCCGGGTCCAGCGCGGCGGCCGGGTCGGCGCGGACGCGGTCGAGGATGACCGGGTCGGCGATGAACCCGGCCTTCCACACCTCCGCGGACCCGGCGACGAGCTCGGGACGCGGCAGCGTGCGCAGCGTGTCGAGGTCGACGAGCACCGCGGACGGCTCGTGGAAGGCGCCCACCAGGTTCTTCCCGGCGGCGGTGTTGATGCCGGTCTTCCCGCCGACGGCGGCGTCGACCATCGCGAGCAGCGTGGTCGGGACGTGCACGACCCGTACCCCGCGCATCCAGGTCGCGGCGACGAACCCCGCCAGGTCGGTGACCGCTCCCCCGCCGAACCCGACGACCACGTCGGCCCGGGTCAGCGCGGCACCGGCACAGGCGTCCCAGCAGTCGGCCAGCGAGGCCAGGGACTTGCCGTCCTCGGCGTCGGGCACCTCGTGGGTGAACGCGGCCAGCCCGGCGGCCTCCAGCTCGGCGCGGGCGGCACCGGCGCGGTCGGCGAGCGTCGGCGGGTGCAGCACGAGGACCCGGCCGGCCCCGGTACCGACGACGACCTCGGCCAGCCGCGCGGCCACCCCGGCGCCGACGAGCACCGGATAGGGCTGCTCGGTGCGGACGTCGATGCGGACCGAGCCGTCGGACTCGGTGGTGCCGGAGGTGTCGGGCAGCGTGCCGGACGGTGTGGACGTCATCAGGCCTCCGCCCGCTCGGTGCCGGCCCCGTGCTGCGGCGAGCCGAAGCCGGGCGCCGGCAGTGTCGAGTCCTGGCGCGGGGTGGGCCGGTCGAACGGGTCGGCGGCGTCCGGGGAGGCCTCGGGCAGCGCGGACGGGCCGTGCCCGAGCTCGGCCAGCACGGCGGCGACGACCTGGTTGGGGCTGCGGCGCACCGTCGTGACCGCCACGGTGGCGACCTCGGCGTAGAGCGGGGCCCGCTCGGCGAGCAGCGCCCGGAACGTCGCCCGCGGGTTCACCCCGGCCAGCAGCGGGCGCGCGGTGGACATCCCGGTGCGGCGCATCCCGTCGGCGAGGTCCACCTCGAGGGCGACCACGCGGTGCCCCGCGAGCAGTGCGCGGGTCTCGGCGGCCAGCACGGAGCCGCCGCCGAGGGCGAGGACGCCGTGCCCGGCGCGCAGCTCCTCGGCGACGACCTCGCGCTCCAGCGCGCGGAACGCGGCCTCGCCCTCCTGCACGAACATCTCCGCGATCGGCTTGCCGATGCGGGCGACGATCGCGGCGTCGGTGTCGGCGAAGTTCAGCCCGAGCCGCTGCGCGAGCAGCGAGCCGACCGTGCTCTTCCCGGACCCGGGCGGGCCGACGAGCACCACCCAGGGGCGGCCCTCGGCGTCGGGGGCCGGGGTGGGGGCCGGCGCGGTCACCGCTGCCCCGCCAGGTAGGAGGCCAGGTTGCGGCGGGTCTCGTCGAGCGAGTCGCCGCCGAACTTCTCCAGTGCGGCCTGGGCCAGCACCAGCGCCACCATCGTCTCGACGACGACCCCGGCACGCGGCACGGCGCAGGCGTCGGAGCGCTGGTGGATGGCGGTGGCCTCCTCGCCGGTGGTGGTGTCGATGGTGCGCAGCGCCCGGGGGACGGTGGAGATGGGCTTCATCGCGACGCGGACCCGGACCGGCTCACCGTTGGTCATGCCGCCCTCGATGCCGCCGGCCCGGTTGGTGAGCCGGGTGACCGGCACGGTGCCCGCCGGACCCTGCCCGGGCGAACCGGCGGGGACCATCTCGTCGTGGGCGACGGAGCCGCGGCGGTGCGCGGTGCGGAAGCCGTCGCCGATCTCGACGCCCTTCATCGCCTGGATGCCCATCAGCGCGGCGGCGAGCCGGGCGTCGAGCCGGCGGTCGGCCTGCACGTAGGTGCCGACGCCGACCGGCATCCCGTAGGCGATGACCTCGATGACCCCGCCGAGGGTGTCGCCCGCCTCGTGCGCGGCGTCGATCTCGGCGGCCATCGCGGCGCCGGTGGCGTCGGTGAAGGCGCGCACCGGGTTGGCGTCGATGCGGTCGAGGTCGGCGGGGCCGGGCAGCGGCTCGTCGTCCGGGGCGTCGACGGCGCCGATGCCCACGACGTGGGACACGATCGTCACGCCGAGGGCCTGCTGCAGGAACGCCTTGGCGACGGTGCCGAGCACGACGCGGGCGGCGGTCTCGCGTGCGCTGGCGCGCTCCAGGACCGGGCGGGCCTCGTCGAAGCCGTACTTGGTCATGCCGGCGAGGTCGGCGTGGCCGGGACGGGGCCGGGTCAGCGGCGCGTTGCGGGCGCGGTGCGCGATCAGCTCCGGGTCCACCGGGTCGGCGGCCATCACCGTCTCCCACTTGGGCCACTCGGTGTTGGCGATGCGGACCGCGACCGGCCCGCCCTGGGTGACACCGTGCCGCAGGCCGCCGATGACCTCCAGCTCGTCGGCCTCGAACGCCATCCGCGGGCTGCGGCCGTAGCCGAGCTTGCGGCGGGCCAGCTCGGCCTGCAGCTCCTTGGTGGTGACCGAGACCCCGGCGACCATGCCCTCCAGCACGCCCACCAGGGCCGGACCGTGGGACTCCCCGGCGGTGATCCATCGCAGCACGGCGACCATCCTCTCACCCGGGGATCCGGGCCCCCGACAGCACCACGACCGCGGGCACCACGACCGCCAGTGCCACCCCGAGCAGGACCGGGCCGTGCGGCAGCCTGCTCCCCCACCCGGCCCGCCCGGCCCCGACCGCGACGAGCCCCACCGCCGCCGAGACGACCGCGGCCAGCACCGCGACCACCGGCAGCACCGCCCATCCCGCACCGGCGGCCGCGGCGCCCACCGGGCC
>NZ_JAMXSG010000272.1:0-7790 GCF_024124365.1 Pseudonocardia sp. McavD-2-B | reverse complement strand
CGCCCGAGCAGGCCGCCCCCGCCGCGAGCGCGCCGGAGAAGGCCGACAGCACCCCGGCCCCGGCCGCGGAGCGCCGTGAGGACGCCGACGGCGCCGGTCGTCGTGGCCGGACCCGCCGCCGCGGGCAGGGCGACGACAACGGCCAGAAGGACAACGGCCAGAAGGACAACGGCCAGAAGGACAACGGCCAGAAGGACAACGGCCCCCAGGGCGCCCCGAAGGACCCCGCCACGGACGCGGGCCAGAAGGACGCGGGCCAGCGGGACGCGGGCCAGAAGGACGCCCGTCGCGACGCCGACGGCGACGACCCCGGCACCGACGGCGACCGCCGTCGCGGCCGTGGCGCCGACCGCAATGCCGAGCGCGGTGCCGACCGCAACGGTGGCGACCGCACCGGTGAGGGCCGCGACGACAACGGCCGCGGCAACGGCGACAACGGCCGTGGCGGGCGCAACCGCGACGGCGACGACTCCGGCCGCGGCAACCGCGGGAACCGCAACAACGACCGGACCGGCGACCGCGGTGACAACCGTGGTGAGCGGAACGGCGACCGGAACAACGACCGCGGTACCGACCGGAACGACTTCCGCGACGACGACGGTGACGACGGTGACGGCCGCGGCCGCCGCGGCCGCCGCTTCCGCGACCGCCGTCGCGGCCGGGACCGCGAGCGCACCGGTGGCGGCGCCACCGGCGGTGGCGTGGACACCGAGATCCGCGACGACGACGTCCTGCTGCCGGTCGCCGGCATCGTGGACATCCTCGACAACTACGCGTTCGTCCGGACCACCGGCTACCTGTCCGGCCCGACCGACGTCTACGTGTCGATGTCGATGGTCCGCAAGAACGGACTGCGGCGCGGCGACGCCATCACCGGCGCCGTCCGTCAGCCCCGCGAGGGCGAGCAGCAGCGGCAGAAGTTCAACCCGCTGGTGCGCGTCGACTCGATCAACGGGCGGGACCCGGAGGCCGCACGCAACCGGCCCGAGTTCACCAAGCTGACCCCGCTCTACCCCAACGAGCGGCTCCGCCTGGAGACCGACCCGACGCAGCTGACCACCCGCGTGATCGACCTGATCATGCCGGTCGGCAAGGGGCAGCGTGCGCTGATCGTCTCCCCGCCCAAGGCGGGCAAGACGACGATCATGCAGAACATCGCGAACGCGATCACCACGAACAACCCCGAGTGCCACCTCATGGTCGTCCTCGTCGACGAGCGGCCCGAGGAGGTCACCGACATGCAGCGGTCGGTGAAGGGCGAGGTCATCGCCTCGACCTTCGACCGCCCGCCGGCAGACCACACCGCCGTCGCCGAGCTGTCCATCGAGCGGGCCAAGCGCCTGGTCGAGATGGGGCACGACGTCGTCGTCCTGCTGGACAACATCACCCGCCTCGGCCGCGCCTACAACCTGGCGGCGCCCGCGTCGGGCCGGATCCTGTCCGGTGGTGTCGACTCCACGGCGCTGTACCCGCCGAAGCGCTTCCTCGGCGCCGCGCGCAACATCGAGGACGGTGGCTCGCTCACCATCTTCGCGACCGCGCTGGTCGAGACCGGGTCCACGATGGACACGGTGATCTTCGAGGAGTTCAAGGGCACCGGCAACGCCGAGCTCAAGCTGGACCGGAAGATCGCCGACAAGCGGATCTTCCCGGCCATCGACGTCGGCGACTCGAGCACCCGCAAGGAGGAGCTCCTGATGTCGCCCGACGAGCACGCGGTGATGGTGAAGCTCCGCCGCGTCCTCGCCGCGCTCGACGACCAGCAGGCGCTCGACCTGGTGCTCGGCCGGCTCAAGAAGACCAAGACCAACATCGAGTTCCTGATGCAGGTCGCCAAGAACGCCCCCGGCAACGACGAGGACTAGTCGTCGCCGTGCCGTCCGGGCCCCGGTGGGAATTCCGCCGGGGCCCGGATGGTTGAATGGACCGTCAGCTTCCCGGCACCGGTTCACCCTGGTCGTACCAGGGACCCGGCGGCCAACGATGAGGAGAGAGCCATGCGCGAGGGAATCCACCCTCAGTACGTCGACACCCAGGTCACCTGCGGTTGCGGCAACCAGTTCACCACCCGCAGCACCAAGAACAGCGGCGCCATCAGCGTCGAGGTCTGCTCCGCCTGCCACCCGTTCTACACCGGCAAGCAGAAGATCCTGGACTCCGGTGGCCGCGTGGCCCGCTTCGAGGCCCGCTACGGGAAGCGCGAGCGCGCCGCCAAGTAGCTCCCGACACGGCGCCCGTCGCCTCGCCGCACGCGAGGAGGCGGGCGCCGTTTCGCGTTCCCGCCCCAGCGCCTCGAAGGAATCCCCGATGAGCACGCAGTCGGTCGACGCCCTGCTCGACGAGCACGCCGAGCTGGAGCAGCGCCTCGCCGACGCGGGCGTCCTCTCCGACCAGGCGCAGGCCCGCAAGCTGGGCCGTCGCTACGCCGAGCTCGGCCCGGTCGTGCGCTGCGCCCGCGAGCTCGCCCAGGTCCGCGACGACCGCGACGCCGCCCGTGAGCTCGCCGCCGAGGACCGCGCCTTCGCCGCCGAGGCCGACGCCCTGGACACCCGCATCGTCGAGCTCGAGACCGAGCTGACCGAGCTGCTGCGCCCGCGTGACCCGCACGACGGCGACGACGTCCTGATGGAGGTCAAGTCCGGCGAGGGCGGCGAGGAGTCCGCGCTGTTCGCCGGCGACCTCGTGCGCATGTACAGCCGCTACGCCGAGAGCCGCGGCTGGAAGGTCGAGGTCCTCGGCGCCACCCCGTCCGATCTGGGCGGGTACAAGGACATCACGCTGTCCCTGCGCAGCAAGGACCCGGTCGACGGGGTGTGGGCCGCCTTGAAGTTCGAGGGCGGCGTGCACCGCGTCCAGCGCGTCCCGGTCACCGAGTCGCAGGGCCGCATCCACACCTCCGCGGCCGGCGTCCTGGTCTTCCCCGACGCCGACGACACACCCGACGTCGAGATCCACGACGCCGACATCCGGGTCGACGTCTACCGGGCCTCGGGCCACGGCGGGCAGAGCGTCAACACCACCGACTCCGCCGTGCGGATCACGCACCTCCCGACCGGCATCGTCGTGACCTGCCAGAACGAGCGCTCCCAGCTGCAGAACAAGGCCCGCGCGATGGACGTGCTGCGGGTCCGGCTGCAGGCGAAGGCCGAGGCCGAGGCGGCCGAGGCGGCGTCGGAACAGCGTCGCTCGCAGGTCCGCACGGTGGACCGCTCGGAGCGGATCCGTACCTACAACTACCCGGAGAACCGCATCTCCGACCACCGTGTCGGGTTCAAGGCCTACAACCTGTCCGCGGTGCTCGACGGCCACCTCGTCGACGTCCTCGCCGCTCTGACCGCGGCCGAGCGCGCCGAGGCCATGGCGGGGGAGCAGGAGCAGGAATGATCCCCCGCTCAGGTGATGCTCCGGTCACCTGCGGTGTCCCCGCGCCCCGCAGCCGGGACACTGGAGCCGTGACCGAGACGACGGCGAGCCCCACGACCGGCAGCCGGCTGCCGCTCCGGGTGGCGATCGCGGAGGCCGAGCGCACCCTGGCCGCCGCCGGTGTCGCGTCCCCGCGCGTCGACGCCGAGCTGCTCGCCGCGCACGTGCTCGGCTCGTCGCGGTCCACACTGCTGATGACCCCGCTGGTGGACCCACCGGTCGTCGAACGGCTGCAGGCCCTCGTGGCCCGCCGCGCCACCCGCGAACCGTTGCAGCACATCCTCGGCACCGCGGTACTCGGCCCGGTCGAGGTCGCCGTCGGACCAGGGGTGTTCACCCCGCGCCCGGAGACCGAGCTGCTGCTGGAGTGGGGCCTCGCCGCGATCCGCGACGTGAGCCGCCCCCGGGTGCTCGACCTCTGCACCGGCTCCGGCGCGCTCGCGCTGGCCTTCGCGGTGTCCCGGCCCGACGCCGAGGTGCACGCTCTCGAGGCCGACCCGTCGGCACTGTCCTGGACCCGGCGCAACCTCGACGCGCACGTCGCCGCGGGCGGGCGCCCGGTGACCCTGCACGTCGCCGACGTCCGGTGGACCGACCTGCTCATCGAGCTGGAGGGTGCGGTCGACCTGGTCGTCTGCAACCCGCCCTACGTCCCGGACGGGACGCCGGTGCCGCCCGAGGTGGAGCGGTGGGACCCGCCCGGCGCCGTGTTCGGCGGGCCCGACGGCACCCAGATCATCCAGGCCGTCGTACGCGGGGCCAGCGGATGGCTGCGGCACGGCGGGCACCTCGCGATCGAGCACGACGACACCCACGGCGAGACGGTCCCGGCACTGCTGCGTCGCCGGCGCACGCTGGGTGAGGTCACCGAGCACGACGACCTCACCGGCCGCCCGCGCTTCGTCACCGCCCGCCGCGTCCCCTGCCCCTGACGCCCGTCCCACCCAGCGGGGAGCGGTCGTCCGGACGTCCCGCCGGCGCCGCGGATGTGAGCCGCCCCGCACCCCCGCGCGGCACGGTCGTATCCTCGCGGATCGTGAGTGCACCGCAGACCCAGCCGCTGTTCGACTGCAGCGTCCCCGCCGAGCGCACACGCGGTCTGACCGCCGCCGCGCGCGCCGTCCGGGCGGGTGAGCTGGTCGTCCTGCCCACCGACACCGTCTACGGCATCGGCTGCGACGCGTTCAACGGCACCGCCGTGCGCGCGCTGCTCGCCGCCAAGCGGCGCGGCCCGGACATGCCGGTCGGCGTGCTCGTCGGTTCCTGGACCACCATCGACGGCCTCGTCTCAGGAGTCCCGCAGTCCGCCCGGGCGCTGATCGAGGCGTTCTGGCCGGGCGAGGTGTCGCTGGTGCTGGAGCACGCGCCGTCGCTGGCCTGGGACCTGGGCAGCACCCGCGGGACGGTGATGCTGCGCATGCCGCTGCACCCGGTCGCGCTGGAGCTGCTGCGCGAGGTCGGGCCGATGGCGGTGTCGAGCGCGAACACCTCGGGCAACCCGCCGGCGTCGAACGTGACCGAGGCGATCACCCAGCTGGCCTCGAGCGCGCAGGTCTACCTCGACGGCGGCCCGTCCGGTGACCCGGTCGCCTCCACGATCGTCGACCTCACCGGCGCCCGGCCGCGCATGCTGCGCGAGGGCGGGGTGACCGCCGAACAGGTCGAGGAGGTCGTCGGCCAGGAGGTCGACCGGGTCTGAGGGGGCCACCCGCGGGTGTGATCACGCCTGCACGGCCGCGGCCTGCGGGGATGGCAGCGGGTAGCGTGTCCCGGCGTGAGCGAGCAGACCTTCTGGGGACCGGACTTCCACGCACTGCAGCAGCAGGACCCCGAGATCGCGGGCGTCGTGCTGGACGAGCTCGAGCGCCTGCGCGGCGGACTGCAGCTCATCGCGAGCGAGAACCTGACCAGCCCCGCGGTGCTGGCGGCGCTCGGGTCGACGCTGTCGAACAAGTACGCCGAGGGCTACCCCGGCCGCCGCTACTACGGCGGCTGCGGCGTCGTCGACGTCGCGGAGAACATCGGCAACGCGCGCACGAAGGAGCTCTTCGGCGCCGAGCACGCCAACCTCCAGCCGCACTCGGGCGCGAGCGCGAACCTCGCCGCCTACGCCGCGTTCGCCAAGCCCGGCGACACCGTGCTGGCCATGGACCTCAAGCAGGGCGGCCACCTCACGCACGGCAGCAAGGTCAACTTCTCCGGCCTGTGGTTCAACGCGGTGTCCTACACGGTCCGCGAGGACACCGAGGTCATCGACTACGACCAGGTCCGGGACCTGGCCAAGCAGCACCAGCCGAAGATCATCATCGCCGGTGCGACCGCGTACCCGCGCCTGATCGACTTCGCGGTGTTCCGCGAGATCGCCGACGAGGTCGGCGCCAAGCTCATGGTCGACGCCGCGCACTTCATCGGCCTGGTCGCCGGCAAGGCGATCCCGTCGCCGGTGCCCTACGCCGACGTCGTCACCGCCACCACGCACAAGGTCCTGCGCGGCCCGCGCGGCGGCATGGTGCTGTGCCGCGAGGAGCACGCCAAGGCCATCGACAAGGCCGTCTTCCCGTTCTCCCAGGGTGGCCCCCTGATGCACGCGGTCGCCGCGAAGGCCGTCGCGATGAAGGAGGCGGCGCAGCCGGAGTACCAGGCCTACACCCGCCAGGTCGTCGCGAACGCCCGGGCGCTGACGACGAGCCTGGAGTCCGAGGGCATGCGCGCCGTCTCCGGCGGCACCGACAACCACCTCGCGCTGCTGGACCTGCGTCCGATCGGCGTCACCGGGTCGGAGGCGGAGACCCGCTGCGACCGCGCCGGCATCACGCTGAACAAGAACGCGATCCCCTACGACCCGGCGCCGCCGATGAAGCCGTCCGGCATCCGGGTCGGCTCGCCCAGCGTCACCACGCAGGGGATGACCGAGGCCGACATGGCCGAGGTCGGCGCCCTGCTGGCCCGCGCGGTCAAGGCCGAGCACGACACCACGGCCGGCGACGCCGAACTCGCCGACGTCGCGAAGGCGGTCACCGCGCTCGTCTCGAAGGCACCGGCCTACCCTCGGGGATGACCTGAGACCCACGGCGGAGGCGGAGAGGCGCTCGCGACGTGCCCACTGACCAGTTCACGTACGGACTCCCCATCCGGGAGCTCCTGCTCGTCGGGCTGGTCGCCGCCGTCGTCACGCTGCTGCTGACCGGGCCGGTCCGGATGCTGGCGCTGAAGGTCGGCGCGGTCGCCTGGCCGCGGGGACGGGACGTGCACGTCACCCCGACCCCGCGGTGGGGCGGCCTCGCGATGTTCGGCGGGGTGCTGGCCGGACTGCTGCTGTCGCTGCAGCTCCCGGCCCTGCGGCTGGCCTACTTCGAGCAGAGCACCGAGGTCGTCGGGGTCGTCGTCGCGACCGGGTTGCTGGTCGGCGTCGGGATGCTCGACGACCGCTACGACCTCGACGCCCTGACCAAGTTCGCCGCGCAGGTCACCGCGGCCGGGCTGCTGGTGCTCTACGGCGTGCAGTGGGTGTCCATCTGGATCCCGATCGGCGGAGACGCCTTTCTCACGGGATCGACACTCTTCCTCGGTCAGGGCCAGTCGGTACTGCTGACAGTGCTGGTCACCGTCGTCCTGGTCAACGCGATGAACTTCGTCGACGGCCTCGACGGCCTGGCGGCGGGCATCGGACTGATCACCACGCTCGCGACCGCGGTGTTCTGTGTCGGGCTGATCAGCGAGAACGGCAACGACCCCACCGCCTTCGTCCCCGCGCTGCTCGCGGTGGTGCTCGCCGGCTCCTGCCTGGGGTTCCTGCCGCACAACTTCCACCCGGCCCGGATCTTCATGGGCGACACCGGCTCGATGATGGTCGGGGTGATGCTGTCCGCCGCCATCACCACCGCCTCCGGGCGGGTTCCCCAGTCGGACAACCTGTCGGCCGGGAACATCCTGGCCCTGGTCTCCCCGGTCATCGTGCTGGTCGGGATCGTCTTCATCCCGTCGCTGGACCTGCTCATGGCGGTCGTGCGCCGGACCCGGGCCGGGACCAGCCCCTTCAGCCCGGACAAGATGCACCTGCACCACCGCCTGCTCCAGGTCGGGCACAGCCACCGGCGCGCGGTGCTGCTGGTCTACCTGTGGGTCGCGGTGATCGCCTTCGGCGCGGTCGCGCTCGCCCTGGTCCCCCGCACCGGGCTGGTGCTCGCCGCGACCGGGATCGCGTTGGTCGTGGCGTTCGTGGCCTCGGCGGTGCCGCACCGGTCGCGGATGCGCACCGCCGCCTCCGCGGCGCCGGTCGCCGCGGGGGAGACGACGATCGCCTCGACCGACGACCTCCCGGACGCCGGGCCCGGGCGCCGGGCGCCCCCCGCCCGGCCGTCCGCCGG
>NZ_JAMXSG010000271.1:0-7800 GCF_024124365.1 Pseudonocardia sp. McavD-2-B | reverse complement strand
GCTGCGGGGCCGGCGGCGGTGTGGCGCCGCCGTGCCAGCCGTGGGGGTACGGGTTCTGCGGGTACTGCGGGTAGCGCCCCGTCGACGGCCCGGGCCGGTAGTACTGCGGGGCGTCGTGCTGTCCCGGGTTGCTGCTCACGACCTCCACGGTAGCCGTGCCGGTGTCCGGTTTGCCACGTTCGGCGGTACCCGGCGCCGCGATTCACCCCTCACCGAGCGACCGCCCGGCACCACCCGGCGGGATCCGGCACCACCGGCCGGCCTCCGCGGCCCTGCGATGCCGTTCCTCCGGAACCGGAACCGGAACCGGAACCGGAACCGGAACCGGGACGCGGCGTCGGGCCCGGGTCTCGTCGAGGTCCCCACAGGGAGTGCGGCGAATTCGCTTACCCGGTAAGCGAATTCACGGACAGACGGCCCCGGGGGTCGCCGGCCGGTCGGCACGAATGGTGCCGGGCGGCCGAGCCGAGCAGCGCCGGTCGGATCCGACCGGCGACGCGCCCCGGGTGGGCGGGGTCAGCCCCGGTCGAGCCAGGTCGCGGCCTCGGTGGCCCAGTAGGTCAGGATCACGTCCGCACCGGCGCGGCGGATCGAGGTCAGCGTCTCCATGATGGTCCGCTCGCGCTCGAGCCAGCCCCGGGCGACGGCGGCCTCGACCATCGCGTACTCACCGGAGATCTGGTACGCCGCGACGGGCACGTCGGCGACGTCGGCCACCCGGGCCAGGATGTCCAGGTAGGCCAGGGCGGGCTTCACCATCACCATGTCGGCGCCCTCGTCGAGGTCGAGTGCCAGCTCGCGCAGCGCCTCGCGGGCGTTGCCGCCGTCCTGCTGGTAGGTCTTGCGGTCGCCCCTGAGCTGCGAGTTCACCGCCTCACGGAACGGGCCGTAGAACGCCGAGGCGTACTTGGCGGTGTAGGCGAGGATGCCGGTGTCGGTGAATCCGGCCTCGTCGAGCGCGGTGCGGATGACGCCGACCTGGCCGTCCATCATCCCGCTGGGGCCGACGAGGTGGGCGCCCGCACGGGCCTGCTCCACGCCCATCCGGGCGTAGATCTCCAGCGTCGCGTCGTTGTCGACGCCGCCGTCGGCGTCCAGCACGCCGCAGTGCCCGTGGTCGGTGAATTCGTCGAGGCACAGGTCGGACATGACGACCAGGTCGTCGCCGACCTCGGAGCGCACGTCGCGCAGGCCGACGTTGAGGATCCCGTCCGGGTCGACGGCGCCGGAGCCGGTCGCGTCGTGGTGCTCGGGGACCCCGAACAGCATCACACCGCCGACGCCCGCGGCCGCCGCCTCCGCGACCGCCTTGCGCAGCGAGTCGCGGGTGTGCTGGACGACCCCCGGCATCGACCCGATCGGGACCGGTTCCGTCGCGCCCTCACGGACGAACATCGGCAGCACCAGCTGCCGCGGACGGACCTCGGTCTCGGAGACCAGCCGCCGCATCGCGGGGGTGGTCCGCAACCGTCGGGGACGCTGCGCCGGGAAACCCATGCGGACCAGGCTACGACCGCCCCGGACACAGGTCGGCCCCGCACCACCTCGGGAGGCGGTACGGGGCCCGACGGGAGCAGCTCAGCGGCGGCGCGCCTTCACCTTCTTCGGCGGCGGCAGGTTGCCCTCGGCGCGCAGCTTCGCGGTGTGGCTGGCCAGCGCGTCGACCAGGGTCGGGACGCGGGCCTCCTCCGGCTGCACGTCGACCCGCAGGCCGAACTCGCGCGCGGTCTCCGCGGTGGCCGGACCGATGCAGGCGACCAGGGTCCGGGCGTGCGGCTTGCCGGCGATGCCGACCAGGTTCCGCACCGTCGACGACGAGGTGAAGCACACCGCGTCGAAGCCGCCGGTCTTGATCGCCTCACGGATCGGCGCGGGCGGCGGGGCGGCCCGGACGGTCCGGTACGCCGTCACGTCGTCGACCTCCCAGCCGCGCTCCTGCAGCCCGGCCGACAGCGTCTCGGTGGCGATGTCGGCGCGCGGGAGCAGCACCCGGTCGACCGGGTCGAGCACGTCGTCGTGCGGCGGGAAGATGTCCAGCAGGCCCTCGGACGTCGAGGACTGGGACTCGTCGATGTCCGGGACGAGCTCGGGCTCGATACCGAACTCGCGGACCTTCTCCGCGGTCGAGCGGCCGACGCAGGCGATCTTCACACCGGAGAAGGCGCGGGCGTCGAGGCCGAACTCACCGAACTTCTCCCAGACGGCCTTGACCGCGTTGGTCGAGGTGAACACGACCCACTGGTAGCGGCCGTCGACGAGACCCTTGACCGAGCGCTCCATCTGCGCGGGCGACCGGGGCGGCTCGACGGCGATGGTCGGCACCTCCTCCGGGATGGCGCCGTGCATCCGCAGCCGCTCGCTCATCACGCCGGCCTGGTCCTTGGTGCGCGGCACCAGGACCCGCCAGCCGTAGAGCGCGCGCGACTCCCACCAGGACAGCTCGCCGCGACGACCGGCGGCCTCGCCGACGGTCAGGACGAGCGCGCCCTCGAGGTCGCCGCCGTCGGCGGCGATCCGCCCGACCGACGACGAAATGGTCCGCTGGGTGGAGGTGGTGCCGCCCGCGGTGATCGCGACCGGCGTCTCGTCCGGGACGCCCTGGGCGCTCAGACCGGCGGCGACGTCGCCGAGCAGCGCGCTCGTCGCGTGCAGCACGACCGGGCCCGGGCTCGCGGCCAGCGCGGCCCAGTCGACGCCCGCGCGGACGTCGGCCTCGACGTGCGCCGACCCGAGCGCGACACCGGCGTAGGCCGGGACCGCGGTCGAGGACGGGACGCCGGGGACGACGTCGAACGGCGTGCCCGAGGCGGACACGGCCATCGCCTCGGCGACGACGGCGTCGTTGGTCAGGGGGTCACCGGAGACCAGCCGGGCCACCGAGCGGCCCTGGCCCGCCTCGGTGAGCAGGTCGCTCGCGATGTCGGCGGGCTGGCCGACGGCCGGGCGCACCTCGGCGCCGTCGGCGGCCAGGGCGAGGATGCCCTCGGGCACGTCCGGGTCGGTGATGACCAGCGGCGAGCCGGCGAGCACGTCCCGGGCGCGCACGGTGAGCAGCGCCGGGTCCCCCGGTCCGCTGCCCACGAAGGCGATCCGCCCCGAGGGGTTGGCAGGTCCTGTCATTGAAGAAACTCCCGAATCAGCGGTTGGCGGGACCACCGGGACCTGCGGGGGGCAGGTCCTCGGCTCCCAGGTCGAGAAGTTCGAGGGCGACCGCGGCCCCGATCTTCTCTGCGTCGTCCATGTCTCCGGTGGCGGAGGCGCGCACCACGTCGCCCCCCGCGATGTCCCCGATCCCCAGCGCGCCGCGCAGCGACAGCCGGTCGACCGCGCGGCCGTCGTCGTCGAGGTCGGAGACGACCTCGGCGAGCGCCCCGACGGGGGTCGTGCACTCGGCCTCCAGGCCCGCCAGCACCGCACGCTCGGCGGTGACGGCGAAGCGCACGCCGCTGTCGTCCAGCACCGCGGCCAGCACCGACACCAGATCGGTGTCGGCGGTGCGGCACTCGATCGCCAGCGCACCCTGGGCGGGGGCGGGCAGCATCTGCAGCGGGTCGATCAACTCGTCCGCCTCGTCGACCCGGCCCAGCCGGCGCAGCCCGGCCGCCGCGATCACCACGGCGTCCAGCTCGCCGGAGCGGACCTTCCCGATCCGGGTGTCCACGTTCCCGCGGATCGGCAGCACCTCCAGGCCCTGGCCGAGCGCGTGCAGCTGCACCGTCCGGCGCGGGGACCCGGTGCCGACCCGGGCACCACGGCCCAGCTCGCCGAGCACCCGACCGCCGGTGACCAGCGCGTCGCGGACGTCCTCGCGCTCCGGGATCGCCGCGATCGTCAGCCCGTCGGGCTGTGCGCTCGGGAGGTCCTTGTACGAGTGCACCGCGACGTCGATCTCGCCCGCGTACAGCGCGTCGCGCAGCTGCGAGACGAACACCCCCACCCCGATCTGCGGGATCGGCGCCGACGACCGGTCACCGCTGGTCGAGATGGTGACGAGCTCGCTCGGGTGCCCGGCGGCGGTCAGCCGGTCGGCGACGGTCGTGGACTGCGCGACCGCCAGCTTCGACGGCCGCGTGCCGATCTTCAGGACGCTCACGGGATCTGCTCCGGGGGACGGGACCCGATCGACGGCGTGGGGCCGAGCGGGGCGTTCAGGGCTGCGGTCACGTCGCCGCCGTCGACGCTCGCGTCGGAGCCCCGGACCGGGGCCGCGACCGCGGCGGCGGCCTGCGGGTCGAGCTCGAACAGGGTGCGCAGCGCCGCGGCGTAGCTGTCCCCGTCCGGGCCCTCGGCCAGGCGCTTCACCTGGACCGTGGGCGTGTGCAGCAGCTTGTCGACGACGCGGCGGACGGTCCTCGAGAGCTCCTCGCGGACGTGGCCGTCCAGATCGGGCAGCCGGGAGTCCAGGCGCAGCAGCTCGGCGTCGACGACCTCCGAGGCGCGCCGGCGCAGGGCGGTGACCGTCGGCGTGACCTCGGCCGAGCGCTGCCCGGCCAGGTACTGCTGGGCCTCGGCGTCGACCATCGTCTGGGCCGCGGCGACGGAGCCGCCGTCGGCGGTGTCGAGCAGCCGACGCTGCAGGGTGATGAGGTCGACCATGCGCACGCCGGCCAGCTCGCCGACAGCCGGGTCGACGTCACGCGGCAGGCCCAGGTCGCACACGACCAGAGGTGAGGTGCGGCCGGTCAGCGCCTCGGCGACCGGGGCCACGTCGACGACGTGCCCGATGGCGCCGGTACAGGCCAGCATCAGGTCGGCGTCGCGCAGTTCGTCGGCCAGGGAGTCCATCGGCGCGTAGCGCGCGTTGGTGCCCTGCTCGGCGTGCTCGAGGACCTTCTCCACGAGCCGCTCGCCGCGCTCGGCCGAGCGGTTCAGCACGACGATCTCGCCTGCCCCGGCACGACGCAGGTGCGCGGCGGCCAGCGCGCCCATCGCCCCGGCGCCGACGATCACGGCGCGGGTGCCGCCCAGGCCGACGCCGCCGAGCTCACGGTCGGCGTCGCGCAGTGCCTCGGACACCACCGAGGCGCCCGCCTCGTCGATGCCGGTCCCGGCGTGCACCCGCTTGCCGACGCGCAGAGCCTGCTGCACCAGCTCGTGCAGGACCTTGCCGACGGCGCCCGCGGCGTCCGCGGCCGCGTAGGCGCCGCGCAGCTGGCCGAGGATCTGCGACTCGCCGACCACCATCGAGTCCAGGCCCGCCGCCAGCGCGAACAGGTGCTGGACCGCGGAGCCCGCATAGTGCACGAACAGGTGCTCGGACAGCTCGCCGATGGGGAACCCGGCGTGGGTGCCGAGGACGTCGGTGACGTCGCCGAGGCCGCCGTGGAACGCGTCCACGACCGCGCAGATCTCGATCCGGTTGCACGTGGAGAGGACGACCGCCTCCTCGACGTGCGTGCGGTCGAGCATCTCCTCGAGAAGCTTGGACACGTCACCCGGAGCGACCGAGAGGCGCTCCAGCACCTCGACCGGCGCGCTGCGGTGCGACAGGCCGACCACGAGGACGCTCATGGCTCTACGACACCACCGATTCGTTCGTCTTGTCCGTCACCGCGGCGGCACCGGTGTGCCGTCGCGCCACGTGGAACGCGAGGACCTGCAGTTCGACCGACAGGTCCACCTTGCGGACCTCGACGTCGTCCGGGACCGTCAGCAGCACCGGAGCGAAGTTGAGGATGGACTGCACACCGGCCGCCACGAGCAGGTCGCAGACCTTCTGGGCCGCCGGGCCCGGCGTCGCGATCATCCCGATGGTGACGCCGCCACCGGCGCACACCTCGGGGATCTCGCGCACGTGCCGCACCCGGATGCCGTTGATCTCGCTGCCGACGAGGTCGTCGTCGACGTCGAACAGGGTGCTGACCGGGAAGCCGCGGCCGGCGAAGCCGGTGTAACCGGCCAGGGCGTGGCCCAGGTTGCCGACGCCGACCAACGCGACCGACTGCCGGTGGTCCATGCCCAGCTCGCCCTGCAGCCGTCCCTGCAGCGAGGTGACGTCGTAGCCGACGCCGCGCACCCCGTAGGAACCCAGGTAGGACAGGTCCTTGCGGAGCTTGGCCGAGTTGACCCCGGAGGCACCGGCGAGCTCCTCGGACGACACCGTCTCGACGCCGGCCTCGCGCAGCTCGCCGAGCACCCGCAGGTACACCGCGAGCCGGGACACGGTGGCCTCCGGAACCGGGCGCGCGGGGCGCTCGCCGTTGCCGTCGGGCGCGGCGGCACCGGACTCGGGCGGCAGGGTCACGGGCCGTCCTCCTCGGGCGTCGGTCGCGGGCGGCCGGGTCCCGGTGCCCGCTCCTGCTCGCGGGGGCTTGATCCGCGGGCGGTCGGTCATCGAAACTGGGCGTGCTCCGGTCGGGGGTGTGCAGGTGCCGGTCACCGGCGCGCTCGTGGCACGCCCGCTCACCGGCCGGACGGGCCGGTCGGGCTGCGGACGGACGAGGCCCGGCGTTCCCGGCGCCGCGGAGGCACCGTGCCACCGGGTCCGGCGACGGGAACCCACGGTAGCCGCTTGTGAAGGCACGCACAAAGTTGCGATCTTGGTCCTCTCCGTGCTCGGCCCGGGCCCCTGACCTGGAACTACCGGTGATCGACGGGCAGGAACCGCTCATCGTGCGACGAGTGCCACGTCGTTCTCCACGACACCACCGTCACGCATACCGTGCGACCACCCGTGACGCACCTCTCCGCCCGGGACGGCGCGACGAGGCCCAGGTCACGGTCCCTCGGGTCACCGCTTCTCAGGTGACCGTCGTTCAGGTCACCGTGACGGTGCGGGTCGGCCGGCCGGTCGCCGCGCCCGGCAGCGGGGAGCGGCGCTCGGCGGTCTGGACGACGCCGTCGCCGTCGGTGGCGCGGCACACCAGGGTGTACCCGCCCGGCGGCAGGTCCAGCTCGGCGCGCCACTGCCGCCAGGTGGCCCCGCCGGACGGCACCGGCGCGAGCTCCGCGGTGACCCAGGACCCGGCCGCGCCCCCGTCCTGCACCCCGACCTCGACCCGGCGGATCCCCCGGGGCACCGCCCAGGCGGAGCCGGTGACCACGACCCGGCCGGCGGGCACGCTCGCGTACGAGGCGGGCGACTCGATCCGCGCGGCGGTCTCCATCGGCCCGGGCGGCGCCCACCCGCGGTCGCGCCAGTAGTCGGCGCGGGCGGCGAAGGTGGTGAACTCGATGTCGGTGACCCACTTGGTGGCCGAGACGTAGCCGTAGAGCCCGGGGACGACGATCCGCACCGGGAAGCCGTGCTCGGGCGGCAGCGCGACCGGGCCGTCCGGTCCGGCCATCGCGACCGCGAGCAGCGCACCGCGGGCGGGGTCGAGCAGCAGCGACGACGGGCTGCCCGCCGTCCAGCCGTCGGTGGAGGTGGACAGCGCCTGGTCCGCCGCCGGGTCGGGCGCGGCGGCCGCGAGCAGCGGCGCGAGCTCCACCCCGGTGAACCGGGTGGTGGACACGAGGTCCCCGCCGACGTCGTTGGAGACGCACGCCATCGTCACCCAGCGTTCGACGAGCGGGCGGGCCAGCAGGTCGTCGAGGGTGAGGGTGAGCTCGCGCCCGACCCGCCCGTGCACCCGCAGGCTCCACGACGCCGGGTCGACCGACGGGACCCGCAGCGCGGTGTCGATCCGGTAGAAGTCGTCGACGGCGGTGGTGAACGCGGCCGCGCCCGGCACCTGCGCCCCGGCAGGCAGCGCCGGGGCGGGCGCGATGCGGCCCTGCGCGGCGAGCGTCCGGATCCGGGCGGTGAGCGCGTCGCGTTCGGGCCCGATCCGGCCCGAGGGCAGCAGGGGCGCGGCGACC
>NZ_JAMXSG010000270.1:0-7996 GCF_024124365.1 Pseudonocardia sp. McavD-2-B | reverse complement strand
CAGGTCCCCGCCGGGCAGCGGGCCCCAGGTCTCGGCGAGCACGTCCTCGGCGCCGCATCCCGGCAGCGAGGCCAGCGCCCGCAGCACCGCGGTCCGCACCCGGCGCTCGGCCCGCCCGGCCGCGGCGCTGCGCGCGTGGGCCAGCGTCAGCACCGACACCGCCGAGCCGATGAGCTGCCGGTCGACCGGGGTGAAGCGCCGGTCCCGCCCGACGACGAGCACCGCGGGCCCGATCAGGCGCACCGGCTGCAGCACGACCTGCCCGTCCCCGACGGCGACGGTGACGCTGGACGGCCCGGGGTGGTCCCGCACCCGGTCGATCTCGGCGCGGAGCAGGACCGCGCGCCGGGCCGCCCCGGCGGGCGCGGACCGGCGGACCCGGCCGTCGGCCCCGGAGATCAGCGCCCAGGCGCCGAGGCGGTCGGTGAGCCGGTCCAGCACCCGGGCGGTGCCGGTGTCGGGGTCGTCCTCGCCCAGGGCGGCGGCGGTGAGCGCCCGCTGCGCCTCGTCGGTGCGGACGACCTCGGCGTAGCGGTCGGCGGCGCGGGCCTCGGCGACGGCCTTGGTCAGCGCCAGGAACGGGGTGCGCTCGGGGATCTCCAGCAGCGCCAGCCCGGCCCGCGCGCAGGCCTCGCGCAGCGCGGGGAGCAGGTCGTCGTGTCCCAGACCACAGCCGAACCCGAGCCCGGCGAGGCCGTGCGCGACGAGCCGGTCCACGTAGCCGGCCGGGTCGGGCGCCGGTCCGAGCCCGGTGGTCAGCAGCAGCTCGTCGCCGTCGAGGTAGGGCGTCGGATCGGACAGTTCGCTCGAATGCACCCACGTGAGCGGTCGATCCTGATCCGCGGACGGACACGCGAGCCGCAGTCCGAGACTGCGGCTCGCACACAGCGTGCGCAGCGTCAGCGCCATCTGGCCCCCTGCCGGATCGGCGTGTACCGGACATCGAACTGGACAGTGCGGACACTACCGCGCCGGCGTGTTCCGGATCACGCTGTCCGGCACGGACCGCAGTCGTCGTCAGAAGGAGCGTTGTGACCGCCACGCAGGAGACCGGTACCGCTGCGGCACCGTGGGTGGGAACCCGCATGCAGCGCAAGGAGGACCAGGCGCTGCTCACCGGCCGGGCCACCTGGACCGACGACATCGCCCCGCCCGGCACCCTGCACATGGTCGTCGTGCGCAGCCCGCTGCCGCACGCCCGGATCGTCGCGGTCGACACCGCCGCCGCGGCCGCCGTCCCGGGGGTCCGCGCGGTGCTCACCGCCGCCGACGTCGACGACGAGTTCCTCGCCGGCATCCCGTGCGGCTGGCCGGTCACCGAGGACATCCGCATCCCCGACCACCGCCCGCTCGCCCGCGACGAGGTCAACCACGTCGGCGACGGCGTCGCGGTCGTCCTCGCCACCAGCGCCGCGGCCGCCCGCGACGGCGCCGACCTCGTCGACGTCGAGTACGCCGAGCTGCCCGCCGTGGTCGACATGGCCGACGCCCTCGCCGACGGCGCCCCGGTCGTGCACGAGGAGATGGGCACCAACCACTGCTACACCTGGCCGCTGGCCACCGGCGACGTGGACACCGCCTTCGCCGAGGCCGAGGTCGTCGTGTCCGGGCGCTACCTGCAGCAGCGGGTCGTCCCCTCGCCGATGGAGCCGCGCGCGGTGGTGTGCGTGCCGGACCCGGTCGGCGCCGGGTTCACCGTCTACACCGCCACCCAGGTACCGCACTTCGTGCGCGACATCCTCGCCGCGGTCACCGGCATCCCGGACACCCGTATCCGGGTCGTCGCCCCGGACGTCGGCGGCGGGTTCGGCGCGAAGCTGAACGTCTACGCCGAGGAGTTCCTCGCCCTCGTCCTGGCCCGCCGGCTGAGGGCCCCGGTGAAGTGGACCGAGACCCGCTCGGAGCACCACCAGGCCACCACGCACGGCCGCGGCCAGATCCAGGACGTCTCCGTCGCCGCCACCCGCGACGGGAAGATCGTCGGGATGAAGGTGGAGCTGCTCGCCGACATGGGCGCCTACCTGCAGCTGCTCACCCCGGGCATCGCCGTGTTCGGCGCGTTCACCTTCTGCGGGCTCTACGACTTCGGGCACTACTCGTTCACCGCGAAGGGCGTGTTCACCAACCTCACCCCGACCGACGCCTACCGCGGCGCCGGTCGCTCCGAGGCCGCCTACGGCCACGAGCGGATCATGGACGACCTGGCCCGCGAGCTCGGCATGGACCCCGCCGAGGTACGGCTGCGCAACCTGCACCCCAAGTTCCTCGAGCCGCGCACCGTCCCGTCCGGGGTGCAGTACGACTCCGGGGACTACGAGACCTGCATGCGCCGGGCGATGGAGCTGGTCGGCTACGACGAGCTGCGCGCCGAGCAGGCCCGCCGCCGTTCCTCCTCGGACCCGGTGCAGATCGGGATCGGGTTCGGCAACTTCACCGAGTCCGGCGGGCTGTCGCCGTCGAAGGTCGCGGCGGGGGTCCGGCTGCAGTCCGGCGGCTGGGAGCAGGCCACCGTGCGCATGACGACCAGCGGCAAGGTCGAGGTCATCACCGGCACCTCCCCACACGGGCAGGGCCACGAGACCGCCTGGTCGCAGATCGTCGCCGACCGCCTCGGTGTGCATCCCGACGACGTCGAGGTCCTGCACGGCGACACCCTCGTCGCGCCGTTCGGGCGCGACACCTACGGCTCGCGCAGCCTCGCCGTCGGCGGCACCGCGGTGCACCTGGCCGCGGGCAAGGTGCTGGACAAGGCGATGCAGATCGCCGCACACCTGCTGGAGGCCGACGAGAAGGACCTGGAGTTCACCGGCGGCCGGTTCTCGGTGGCGGGGACGGCCGGGCCGTCGGTGACCATCCAGGAGGTGGCGGGCGCGGCGTCGCTGGCGAACGACCTGCCCGAGGGCATGGAGCCCAACCTGACCGCGGACTCGGCGTTCGACCCGCCGAACTTCACCTGGCCGTTCGGCACGCACGTGTGCGTCACCGAGGTCGACACCGAGACCGGGTTCACCCGGATCCGCCGCTACGTCGCCGTCGACGACTGCGGGGTCGTGGTGAACCCGACGATCGTCGAGGGGCAGCTGCACGGCGGCATCGCCCAGGGCATCGGGCAGGCCCTCTACGAGCACGCCACCTTCGACGAGGCCGGCAACCCGACGGCGGGCAACCTGGCGTCCTACGCCGTGCCCGCCGCGACCGACCTGCCGCACTTCGAGCTCGAGCAGCTGGTCACGCCGTCGCCGACGAACCCGATGGGGGTCAAGGGGATCGGCGAGTCCGGCGCGATCGGCTCCTCGCCCGCCGTGGTGAACGCGGTGATCGACGCCGTCGCCCACCTCGGTGTGACCCATGTGGACATGCCCGCGACGCCACAGGCGGTCTGGCGGGCGATCAACGCCGCGTCCGGCCAGACTGCCTGAACCCACCGGGAGGGAGACCGGACATGGTGGACATCAACTGTGACATGGGCGAGTCGTACTCGATCTACCACTGCGGCGACGACGAGGGCCTGATGCCCTGGGTGACCGTCGCCAACGTGGCGTGCGGCTTCCACGCCTCCGACCCCCGGGTCATGACCCGGACCGTGGCGCTGGCCAAGCGGCACGGGGTGAAGGTGGGGGCGCACCCGTCGCTGCCCGACCGGGAGGGCTTCGGCCGCCGCGAGATGAGGCTCGACCGCGAGGAGCTGACCGCGGGCGTCGTCTACCAGATCGGTGCGCTGGCGGGGTTCCTGCGCGCGCACGACATGGAGCTGAACCACGTCAAGGTGCACGGCTCGCTCTACGGCATGTCCGCCCGGGACCCGGAGGTCGCCGCCGCGATCGCCGACGCCGCCGACGTCTTCGGCGCCCCGCTGGTCGGCATGGTCGGCACCGTGCACGAGCAGGTCTGGGGTGACCGGCCCGCGGGGTTCGTCGCCGAGTACTACGCCGATCTGGACTACCGCGACGACGGCTCGCTGATCATCACCCGTGAGCACGAGGCGTTCGACCCGGTGCGGTCCGCGGAACGCGCCCTGCGCGCGGTCACCGAGGGGAAGGCGACCTCGGAGAACGGCAAGGAGCTCACCGTGCGCGCCGACTCGGTCTGCGTGCACTCCGACACCCCGAACGCCGTCGAGCTCGCCCGTGCCGTGCACGACGCGCTGAAGCCCCACCTGAGCAGCTGAGAAGGAGTACCCGCAGTGCCCCGACACGAGGTCGTCTCCCCGATCCCCGGCGTGTTCTACCGCCGTCCCGACCCCGGCAGCCCGCCGTTCGCCGAGGACGGCGCCGCCGTCACCGACGACCAGGCGATCGGCCTGGTCGAGGTCATGAAGTCCTTCCACCAGATCCCGGCGGGCGCCACCGGTACCGTCGTCGAGTTCCTGGTCGGCGACGAGGACGAGGTGGACGCCGGCCAGCCCGTGGCGGTGGTGGAGACGGCATGAGGCTGCTCGTCGCGAACCGCGGCGAGATCGCCGTCCGGATCATCCGGGCCGCGCGGGACCTGGGCATCGGCACCGTCGCGGTGCACTCGAAGGCCGACGCCGACGCCCTGCACGTGCGCCTGGCCGACACCGCCGTGGCGATCGGGCCCTCGCCCGCGTCGAAGTCCTACCTGGTCGCCGACGCGATCCTGGCCGCGGCGGAGGAGACCGGCGCGGACGCGGTGCACCCCGGCTACGGGTTCCTGTCCGAGCGGGCGTCGTTCGCCGCCGCCGTCGCCGGTGCCGGCCTGACCTTCGTCGGCCCGGACGCGGCGACGATCGAGCGGATGGGCGACAAGGTCGCCGCCCGGGAGGTCGCCCGCGCCGCGGGGGTCCCGACCGTGCCCGGTACCCCCGGTGGTGTCGCCGACGCCGCCGCCGCGGTCGCCGCCGCCCAGGAGGTCGGCTACCCGGTGATGCTCAAGGCCACCGCGGGCGGCGGGGGCCGGGGCATCCGGGTCGTCGCCGACGCCGAGGCGCTGCGCACCGCGTTCGGGCAGGCCTCGACCGAGGCGGAGAAGGCGTTCGGCGACGGCACCATGTACCTGGAGCGGTTCGTCGAGCGCGCCCGGCACGTCGAGGTACAGGTCCTCGGCGACGGCCGCGACGCCGTCCACCTGTTCGAGCGGGAGTGCTCGCTGCAGCGCCGCAGGCAGAAGGTCGTCGAGGAGGCGGTGTCGCCGGGGATCACCGGGGCGACCCGCGAGGCGATGACGGCCGCGGCGGTCGCGCTGTGCCGCGAGGTCGGCTACACCTCGGCCGGCACCGTGGAGTTCCTCGTCGACGACGAGACGGGCGAGTTCTTCTTCATCGAGATGAACACCCGCATCCAGGTCGAGCACCCCACCACCGAGCTCGTCACCGGCATCGACCTCGTCGCCGAGCAGCTGCGCGTCGCCGCGGGGGAGCCGCTGCGGTTCACCCAGGACGGCATCTCCCGGCGCGGGCACGCGATCGAGTTCCGGGTCTGCGCGGAGGACCCGGAACGGGACTTCCTGCCCCAGCCCGGTGGCGTCGGGCGGGTCACGCTGCCGGCGGGGCCGTGGGTGCGCTGCGACACCTGGCTGGAGCCCGACGGGACGGTCCCGCCGTACTACGACTCGCTGCTGGCGAAGGTCGTGGTGTGGGGTGCCGACCGGACCGAGGCGCTGGCCCGGTCCCGGCGTGCGCTCGACGAATTCTCCGTCGCCGGGATCCCGACCACCGCCGGGCTGCTCCGCACCCTGGCCGGGGAGCCGTGGGTCGCCGACGCCGACTTCCACACCGGGACCCTCGAACACTGGCTGGCCGAAGAGAAGGGGACCTCATGAGCGCCCGCTACAGCTGGGGCGGCGACGAGTTCGTGTTCGTCGAGCTGGCCGAGGACATGAGTCTGCAGGCCAACTTCAAGGCCGTCGCGATCACCAACCTGCTCCGCTCCGAACGTCCGGACGGCATCCTGGAGATCTGCCCGGCGAACGCCTCCTACCAGGTGCGCTACGACCCCGACGTGCTCGACCCGCACGCCCTGATGGCGCAGCTGACGGAGCTGGAGACCCGGGTCGGCGACGCGCTCGGGGTCACCCTGGACTGCCGGGTCGTCGAGATCCCGGTGCTCTACCAGGACCCGTGGACCACCGAGACCCTGATGCGGTTCCGCGACCGCCACCAGGACCCCGAGGCCACCGACATCGAGTACGCGGCCCGCATCAACGGCTACGCCGGGGTGGACGAGTTCATCGCCGCGCACTCCGGCTCGCCCTGGTTCACCTCGATGGTCGGCTTCGTCGCCGGGCTGCCGTTCAAGTACCAGATGGTGCCCCGGGACCGGCAGATCGTGGTGCCGAAGTACCTGCGTCCGCGCACCGACACCCCCAAGCAGACCGTCGGCTACGGCGGCTGCTTCTCCTGCATCTACTCGGTGCGCGGCGCCGGGGGCTACCAGATGTTCGGCATCACCCCGGCGCCGATCTACGACCCGACCCAGACCAAGCCCGACTTCACCGAGCACATGGTGTTCATGCGGCCCGGGGACATGGTCAAGTTCCGCGGCATCGACCGCGACGAGTACGACCAGCTCCACGCCGCCGCCGAGGCGGGGGAGTACCGGATCACCGCCCGTCCGGTGGCGTTCGACCTGCAACCGTTCCTCGACGACCCCGACGGCTACAACAAGCGCCTGCTGGAGGTGCTCGCGTGACACGCATCGAGGTCCGCAAGCCCGGTCTGTCCACCACCGTGCAGGACGGTGGCCGCTCCGGCTACTACCACCTGGGCATCCCGCCGTCGGGCGCGCTGGACCAGTACTCGCTGACCTGCGCGAACGCGCTGGTCGGGAACCCGGACGGCGCCGCCGCACTGGAGATCGTCTACATGGGCCCGGAGCTGGTGTTCACCGGCCCGGCGACCCTCGCCGTCGCCGGGGCGACGATCGCCCCGAAGGTCAACGGGTCGGCGGTGCCCGTCTGGGAGTCCTTCGACGTCGCCGAGGGCGACGTGCTGGCCTTCGACTACCTCAAGGCCGGCGCACGGGCCTACCTCGCGGTGTCCGGCGGGATCGACGTGCCGGAGAAGCTCGGCAGCCGCGCCACGTACGCGCTCGGCGCCCTGGGCGGGCTCGACGGCCGGCCGCTGGCCGAGGGCGACGTCCTGCCCGTCGGGTCCGGCACCGGCCGGGCCGGGCTCGTCGTACCCGAGGACCTGCGGCCGTCGCTCGCGAAGGACGTCGAGGTCCGGGTCGTGATGGGGCTCTACGACCACCGGCTCACCGACCGGGGCCGCGCCACCTTCCTCGACACCACGTGGACGCTGACCCCGGTCGCGGACCGGATCGGGTTCCGCTACACCGGCGGGGAGCTGGAGACCGTCGACCGTGAGCCGCCGTTCGGGGCGGGCCAGGACCCGTCGAACATCGTCGACTCGCCCTACCCGATCGGCTCCATCCAGGTCCCGGGCGGTGTGGAGCCGATCGTGCTGCACCGGGACGCGGTGTCCGGCGGCGGCTACATGATGGTGGCGACGGTGATCTCCGGGGACCTCGACGTCGTCGCCCAGTCGGCGCCGCGCACCCGCACCCGGTTCGTGGCGGTCGACCTGGAGACGGCGCTGTCGCTGCGGGCCGAGCGGAAGGACCGGCTCGCGCGGATGCACAGCGCACTGGAGCGGTGACACCGCTCCCGCTCACCCGTTCGGGCTGGCCCCGCAGCGCCGTCTGGTCCAGACTCGACGCTCGGTGACGCGGGGCGGTACCGGACGTGGGGGAGGGCCGAGCGATGAGCGGCAGGCACCGGAGGGCGGCGGGGGCCGGACTGGTCAGGCGGGTCCTGGCCGTGACGGTCCCCGTGGTCGGGGCGATCGCACTCGCCGCGGCGGTCGTCGTCACCGTGACGCCGGGGGAGCAGCCCGTCGCGGCGCAGGGAGAGCAGGGGGAGCAGACCGGCCCCGGCCCGGCCGCGCCGCTCGCCGCCGGTCCCGCGGTGCCCGGCGGTGGCTCCCCGTCGCGGATGGCCGACCCGGCACCGCTCGCGCAGGCACCGGTGCGGGCGGCCG